>CAJOIG010000064.1 GCA_905234575.1 uncultured Oscillospiraceae bacterium | reverse complement strand
GTTCTCGTCCGCGAGCATGATGCTGTTGAAGCCGTGCATGACGCCCTCCCGGCCGTAGGTGATGGAGGCGGCATGGTCGCCCAGCGCGGGTCCGCGGCCCAGGGGCTCCACGCCCACGAGCTCCACGGGGTCCGCGAGAAACGGCGTGAACATGCCGATGGCGTTCGAGCCGCCGCCGACGCAGGCCACGACCTGGTCCGGCAGGTGCCCGGTCATGCCGACGAACTGCTCCCGGGCCTCCTCGCCGATGCAGTACTGGAAATCCCGGACCATCAGCGGGAAGGGGTGGGGCCCGGCGGCGGTGCCGATGCAGTAGATGGCGGTTTTGTACTCCTTCGCGTAGGCCATGAACGCGGCGTCTACGGCCTCCTTGAGCGTCCGCAGGCCACGGGGATGACGTTCGCGCCGAGCATCCTCATGCGGGTGACGTTCGGGGCCTGCTTTGCGATGTCCACCTCGCCCATGTAGATGTCGCACTCCATGCCGAAGTAGGCGGCGGCGGTGGCGAGGGCGACGCCGTGCTGGCCCGCGCCCGTCTCCGCGATGAGCTTTTTCTTGCCCATGTACTTGGCGAGCAGACCTTCGCCCATGCAGTGGTTGAGCTTGTGCGCGCCGGTGTGGTTGAGGTCCTCCCGCTTGAGGTAGATCTGCGTCCGGCCCAGGAGGTTCGACAGGTTCATGCAGTGATACACCGGGGTGGGCCGGCCCTGAAAATCCCGCCGGATGCGCCGCAGCTCCGCGATGAACTGCGCGGACTGGGCGATGGTGTGGTACGCCTCGGCATACTCATTGAAGGCCTTGATGAGCTCCGGGTCCTCCAGGTAGTTGCCGCCGTACCGGCCGAAATAGCCGTCCGCGGAGGGGTATTCCTTCAGGTAGTTGTCAAAGTCTCGGTATTTGTTCATGGCGTTTCCCTTTCTTGTATTGCCAAAGCATGGTGTCAGCGGCGCTTCCAGGGGCCCCAGACGGGGCCGGTGCGTCCCAGCCGCAGGCCGGGATGGTCGGCGCGGAATTTCTGCCGTTCGAGCTTTTCCTTCTTTTTCTGATATTCCTTCGCCATGGTCCGGGTGTTTTTGAACCAAGTCTCCATGGCTTTTACCTGTTCGTCCGTCAGAAGCCGCAGGGGGATGAGGTTGCTGGAGGCGCCGTCGCTGTAGAGGAAGAGGCAGGACCGCGTCTTCCGCAGGCGGGTCGTGGCCTTCCACTCCACCTCCACGGTCTCGCCGTCCTTCGTCACCGCCCAGCGTCCGCCGTGGATGTCGTACACCACCGGCGGGTCCAGCACCGAAAGCTGGCCCTTGTAGCTCAGCCGGGTCATGAGGCCGTAGCCGCCCATCACGACGGCGTACACCACGACGGGCCCCAGGATGTCCCGCCAGCTCACGCTGCCCTTGATGAGCACGATGGCGCCGCAGATGACGAGCATGGCGCCGCCCAAAATGATGTGGAGGCGGCGCTCGCTCTCCGTGCACGCCTCAAAGTATTCCCGCCGGGTGATGCCGCCGACGGATACGGTAAATCGCTTCATGCCGCGCCTCCTGTCCGCGCCTTCGCGCTCTCTCGCAGCGCCCGGCGCAGCCGCCGCCGGAGCTCCCGGCAGCGCTTTTTGCCGAGCGGGTTTTCCACGCCGCCGTAAAACCGGGCGTCCAGTGCGTCCGCGAGGTCGTTCAGCCCGCCGGTGGGGTCCAGGCGGGTGAGGAACGCCCGAGGGCTCTCCCCGGTCCGCCGGGGGATCCGCCGCCGCCGGGCGAGGCGCTCCGCCGTCACGAGAATGCCCGGGGCCGTGTCCCGGCAGCGGAAGGCCGTCCACCGGAAGGCCAGCGCGGCCCGCAGCCGCTGCCACAGCACGCCCGCCGTACCGCCGGAGCGGGATACGCCCTCCTCCGCCTCCGCCGCGGCGATGACCGTCGTCCGGACGGCCCGCCGCCTGCGCAGCAGCACCGCCGCGAGGACCGCCGCGGCGAGAACGACCAGGATCAGGCCGATCCCGAGGGCGGTCGTGTTCACGGAAAAGCCCATGGGCTCCTGCGCCGTCTCCAGGGCCGCCACGGAGGGAATGTCCATGTCAAGCTCCAGGGTGTCGAAGGTCTCCCGCCGGGCAAACCGCGCGGTCAGCCGGGCCAGAAACCTCTCGATGCCCCCGCCGACGGCCGCGAAAAAAGCGGAGATCGCGTGCAGGAGCCCGCCCGTCACCGCGCCGCTGCGGGAGAAGAGCAGGGACAGCAGGCCGATGACGAGCGCCAGCGCCGCCGCGCAGAAAAGCGCCGCCATGGACGCCTTGAACGCGCTGCCGCCCGCCGCGCCGCCGTCTTCGGTCATGCGCAGTCCGATGGCCGCTGCCGCGTCGAGAAACAGCACGAGCACGGTCAGCGCCACGGTGCCGTCGTCGATGCCCAGGGCGTCCTTCGTCAGCAGGAGCAGCAGCAGCGCGCCGATGAGCACGTCGAGCTGCGTCAGATGCGCGAGGACCTTCGGGCGCTTGAGGGTATAGTACAGCGGCAGGCCCGCCGCCATCCCCGCGCCGACCGTCAGGAGGAAGCCGTAGCCGAACGTCAGAGGCGTTTCGCTCATGAGGGCAAAGAGCCCGAAGCCGCCCAGCACCAGCGCTCCCGTCACCGCCGTGAGGACCGGCGTCGGCCGGGGCCGGCGCAGGAACCGGGCGAACGCGAACGCGCACACCGCCGCCCACAGCAGCAGCCAGAACAGGTGCAGTCCCCAGCCGCGCCCGGACATAATAAGGATGCCCGCCACGGCGTAGTAGAGGCACATCTCGGTCAGGCTGTCGGCGCAGACCGCGAGAAAGCCCGCGCGGTCGCTCATATCGCCGCCTCCTTCCGCCGCACCTCGTCGAAGGTGTAGATCTTCGTCATGCGGACGCCGTTTTCCCGCCTTGCCGCAAGAAGGCGCACGCCGCTTTCGGACAGCGCGCCCGCAAGCTCCGGGCAGCGCATGCTCGCCGCGCCCTCGGACACGATCCATACCTGCCCGGTCTCCGCCGCGGCGGACATGACCGCCCGGTCATCGAAGCGCGCGGATGCGCTCTCCGCCTCAAAGGACGCCAGGGCATACAGACAGCCGGCCACCGTGACGGACGGGTCCTCGGGCCGCAGGGTCAGCGGCGGGAAATGCTCCGTCGCGGGCAGGGCAAGGCCGCAGTCGATGCCGGCGGCGCAGAGGGCGTGCAGGAGCGAGGCTGTGATGCTGATGCCCTCCTCCGGGTCGGCGAGCGCCGCGGCGTCCAGGATGAACAGCACGGACAGGGGCGTCACGGTGTCGAACTGCCGGACCATGAGTTCGTCCGTCCGTGCGGCGGCGCGCCAGTCGATGCGCTTCCAGGAGTCACCGGGCTGGTAGGGATGCTCGCCCAGCATGACGGTGGGGTCCTCGGACCAGCCCGCCTTGCCGGTGGTCCCGCTCCAGACATGGCGCAGGAAGGGCCAGGTCTCCACCGGGACGATCCGGGGCCAGACGACGATCATCCGCCCCTCGAGCCCCTCGAGCTCGCCGGTGGACTGGGTCAGGCCGAAGCCGTCCCCGGAGCGCAGGACGATGTTCTGCGGGCGGTAGATGCCCCGGCGGGCTCCGGTCCATACGGTGTCCCAGCGGAGCTCGCTGTAGCTCATGACAAAGGAGAACCGCCGGACATACGCCCGGGCGCGCCCGGTGTGCGCGGCCTCCTCCTCGGAGAATTCCCGCAGGCGGAAGCTCCCGTCCGGCGTCAGACAGTCCCGCACGGGCGCGTCCTGCAGAAGCTCCACCCAGACGAGGGGGAGCGCCTTGTCGTTTTTGAGGGTGTAATGCACGGTCACGCTCTGGCCGACGGAGAGCGCCTCCCGCTCGGGGCGGACGGAGACCTCCATCTCCCGCAGAGCGGCCAGGCCCCACAGCCGGCTGACGAGGCCCGTGACCGACACCGCCATCAGCAGCACGCCCGCCCCGGAGGCGCCGACCCACCAGGCCAGCAGCGCCCCGGCAAAGGCCCCGATCACAACGCCCCACGACACCAGCAGCGCCGACTGGAAGCCGATCTGTCCCCGTCCGTTCATCCCGCGGGGAAGTAGGCTTCCTTCGCCGGGGACACGGGCACGGCGTCGGCAAGGGCCGTCAGCACCACCGCGGCGGTCTTGCCGGTCATGGCGGCGTCGGCGCTCAGCACCAGGCGGTGGCAGAGCACGGGAAGGACGAGCTCGCGCACGTCGTCCGGGGTGACGAAATCCCGCCCGGAGACCGCGGCCAGGGCCTTCGCCGTGCGGAAAAGCGCCCGGGACGCCCGGGGGCTCGCGCCGAGGCGCAGGTCCGGGCTGTGCCGCGTGCTGTCCGTGATGGCGACGATGTAGTCCGTGACCTCGTCCGACACGCGCACGTCCTGCACCTCTTTCTGCAGGCGGCAGAGCTCCTCGGGGCTCGTGACGGTCTGTACCTCGGCATAGGGGATGTCCCGGCCCACGAGGCGGAGCATCGCGGCCTCCTCCGCGGGCGTGGGATAACCCATGGACAGGCACATCAGGAAGCGGTCCATCTGCGCCGCCGGGAGGCGGAAGGTGGATTCGGATTCCACGGGGTTCTGGGTCGCGAGGACGAAAAACGGCGCGGGCAGCGGCTCCGTCTCGCCGTCGATGGTGACCTGCTTCTCCTCCATGGCCTCGAGCAGTGCCGACTGCGTGCGGGGGATGGCGCGGTTCAGCTCGTCCGCGAGCAGGAGATTTGTCACCACCGGGCCGCGCAGCCGCCGGAAGCCGCCGCTTGCGCGGTCGAAGATGTTCATGCCCGTCACGTCCGAGGGCAGAAGGTCCGGGGTGAACTGGATGCGCTTCGAATCGCAGCCCAGGGCGATGGCGAGGCATTTGACGAGGGTGGTCTTGCCCACGCCGGGGAGGTCCTCCAGCAGGATGTGGCCCTCCGCGAGGAGGGCGGCGGCGATGAGGCGGAGCTGGGCGGCCTTGCCCACGACCACCTTCGAGACCTCGCGGGTCAGCTCCCGTTCCAGAGTACAGGCGTTCATTTTCGGTACGGCTCCTTTGACGGATTCTATACATAATTACAATACGGTTTATTCTATCACACTTTCCCCGTCCCCGCAACTACGCCGGGCGGGGCTTTTCGGCGGCTTTTTCCGGTTGACAAACCGAAATGATTCGTTATAATATTAAGGTCAAGTTAACATTTGCTTAACAAATCCCGAGAGAGAAGGAGGGCTGGCATTGGCAAACGACAACCGCAAGCCGGAGGGCCGCATCGGAGACGACGACTTCAGCGGGTTTCTGAAGGTCGACAAGATCATCCGCAAGATCCTTCGGTTCTTCTGCTGGGCCTCGGCCGCCGCGCTGACCGTCATCATGCTGGTGGCGTTCGTGAACGTCATCGGCGAGAAGCTCGGCCGCGCCGGCGTCACCTGGGCGCAGGGCATCCCCAATTCCACCGCCATCATCCAGTATTTCCACATCCCCCTGGTGTTCCTCGCCGCGGGCTATGTGACGCTGGATCAGGGCCACACCCGCATCGACCTGCTCATCCACAAATGGCCGAAGCTCGAGAAGATCTTCATGGCGGTCGGGCATGTGCTCGGCGCCGCGATCAGCTTCTTCATCAGCTACCGGGGCACCTTCGTCATCCTGGCGGAGAACCTCCGCATCCACGCGCACATCAGCACGAACGCGGATTCCTGGCAGGTCTGGCCGTTCACCGTGTGCCATTGCCTCGGCTTCTTCCTGCTGGGCTGCTCCTTCCTCTGGGCGCTCGTGCGGATGATCCGCTTCTGGAAGTACGACGGCGTGAACCCCGCGCCGTACCTCTACCCCAATGAACGCCACGGCGCGCCCGGCGAGGACGACGCCATCGAGATCGAGGAAGGAGGCGAGACCGCATGAGCAACGCCCTCATCGGCATTATTTTCTTCCTGATCATGATGGTCATGGTCTTCTGCGGCATCCCGGTCTTCATCGCCATGCTGACCGCGTCGCTCGCCGGCCTTGTCGTCATCATGCACGGCAACCCCACCATGATGCTCACCCAGTTCACCTCCGGCGTGTATAACCTCGGCGCGAACTACAACTACGCGGTCCTGCCGCTGTTCTCGCTGGTGGGCGCCTTGGTCGGAGAGACCGGCGTGGCGGAGGGAGCGTTCAACTGCTTCGAGGCGTGGCTCAAGCGCGTCAAGGGCGGTCTGCTTTATACGGTCGTCGCGGCGAACGCCGTGTTCGGCGCGTGCTCCGGCTCCTCCATCGCCGGCAACATCGTCTTCGGCAAGCTCAGCCTGCCCCAGCTCCATAAGCGCGGCTACGACGAGCGTCTCTCCCTCGGCTGCATCGCGGCCTCGGGCGCGCTCTCGACCCTCATCCCGCCCTCCATGGGCATCCTGATGTTCTGCATCATCGCCCCGAGCCCCATCGAGGTCGCGGGTCAGGGCACCATGGCGATCTCCGTCGGCACCGCTCTCTCCGGCGGCATCGTGCCCGGTCTCGTCACCGCCATCGCCCTGTGCATCACGGTCCGCCTCGTCGGCGCCATCCGCAAGGGCTCCCTGCCCGCCCGGTCCCACGAGGCCGTGGACTGGAAGGAGCGCTTCCTCGGCCTGCGCTACCTCATCCCCATCATCATCCTCTTCGGCCTCATCATCGGCGGCACGATGCTGGGCTGGTTCACCGCCACTGTCGGCGGCGCCGTGGGCGCCGTGGCCGTTCTGGTGTTCGCCATCATCAAGCGCCTGCCCGCCAAGCAGATCTGGAACTGCATCGTCGACTCCGCTGTCATGGAGGCGGGCATCTTCCCCATCATCATCGGCGGCCAGATCTTCTCCCGCTTCGTGTCCCTGTCGGGCCTCGCGAGCTACCTGTCGAACACCATCGCGGCCCTCAACGCGCCCCCGTTCATCGTCTTCATCCTCGTGATGGTCCTGTACATGTTCTGCGGCTGCGTCATGGACATGATGAGCATCATCATCATCACCGTCCCCGTCATCTTCCCCATCCTCTGCTCCCTGGGCTACAGCCCCTACGCCATCATCATCAGCCTCTGCTTCATGATGGAGATCGCGGGCCTGACCCCGCCCATCGGCATGAACGTCTTCGCCACGTCGAACGCCCTGCGCGTGAGCCCGTCGAAGGTCTTCTCCGGCGTGTGGCCGTTCTTCATCTGCGAGGTCGCGATGGTCGTTCTCATCGCCTTCGTGCCCGGCATCGTCACCTGGCTTCCGAACCTGATCGGACGGTAACATTCATCGGATAAACGGACGCAACGTCCCTTATCAATAAACACTTTTTTGGAGGAACAAACATGAAGAAACTGATCGCTCTGCTTCTGGCGGCGATGATGGTGTTCGCTCTGTGCGCCTGCGGCGCCAAGACCGAAGCCCCCGCCGCTGAGCCCGCTCCCGCTGCCGAGGCCCCTGCCGAAGAGGCCGCTCCCGCCCCCGAGGCTCCCGCTGCCGAAGAGGCTCCCGCCGCCGAGGCCGAGCCCGCGGCCGAGGTCGAGCCCCTGACCGTGGAGTTCACCACCACCTTCCAGGAGACCGCTACCGGCGGCGAGCTCGTGACCTACTTCAAGAACCAGGTCGAGGAGCTCTCCGGCGGCGCCATCACCGTGAACGTCTACTACGGCGGCACGGTCGCCCAGGACCCCGAGCAGCTTGACATCGTCGCCTCCGGCGCCATGAACATGACCGCTCTCGGCCACAACCCCCACGCCGACAAGCTGCCCCTGCTCTGCGGCGTCCCCGACTTCGCTCCCGACTCCGTCCAGAATGCTCTTGACTACTTCAACTACCTGCTGAAGGTCGATCCCGCCGCCTCCGCCGCTCTCGAGGCCGAGGCCACCGCGAACAACGTCAAGTTCCTCGGCGCCCTCGCCGGCGGCGCGAACGCCTTCGTCGCGAACTTCGACTTCAACAACCTCACCGAGCTTCTCGCCACCTCCCGCGCCTTCGGCAACATGGAAATGACCAAGTTCCAGACCCTCGGCTTCACCTCCGTTGAGGCCGTCTTCCCCTGGGATCTCTACACCGCCTTCCAGACCGGCCAGATCGACGCCACCCAGATGGCTTCCACCTCCATGCTGCAGGACGGCGTGGCGGAGGTCACCACCACCTGGATGTATGACAACACCTACACCGCCGGCAACTTCCTCACCGTCAACCTCGACTGGTGGAACGGCCTGACCGCCGCCCAGCAGGAGGTCCTGCAGGCCGCTGCCGACGCCACCGCCGCCCACTCCGTCGAGGTCTACGAGACCGCTCTGCAGTCCGAGGCCGAGACCCTGACCGGCATGGGCATCAAGATCGCCGAGATGACCGACGAGGAGTTCGATCAGTGGTGGTCCGTCATCATGGAGTCCAAGAAGGCCGACACCATGAGCAAGGCCGAGGCCAACGGCAACGTCGCGGACGCCCAGGCTGTCCTGCAGGCTGCCGCCGACTTCTCCGGCTACGCCATCGAGTTCTGATCCCTTTCCCGCAAAACGAACAGCCGATCCCGTTTTGGGATCGGCTGTTTTCGTTCCGGAGATTCCGTTATCGGCGCACGCCGAAGCGATATTCCGTGATCTCGTGATACTCCTCCCCCGGGCGGAGGATCGTCGCGGGGAAGTCCGGGCGGTTCGGGCTGTCGGGAAAGTGCTGGCTTTCCAGGCAGAAGCCGCCGTGTCTCGGATAGCGGACGCCGCCCTTGCCGTGGGGCGCGGCGTCGTCCTGCACGTAATTTCCCGTGTAGAGCTGCACGCCGGGCTGGGTGGTGGCGAAGGTCATTTCGATGCCGGTGGCCGGGCTGTACGCCCCGCCGCAGGGGACGAGGCCGGGGCCCTTGTCCAGGATATAATTGTGGTCGTACCCGCCGCAGAGGCGAAGCTGCGCCTCGTCAGCGCCGATGTCCCGGCCGATGGGCTTTTCAGCCCGGAAGTCCAGGGCCGTGCCCGCGACGGGAAGGAGGCGTCCCGTAGGCACCGTGCCGGGGGCGATCTCCGTGACCTGGGAGGCGGAAAGCCAGAGCCGCTGGGAGAGGACGTCGCCGCGCCCCTGGCCGTCCAGGTT
>CAJOIG010000063.1:4683-13321 GCA_905234575.1 uncultured Oscillospiraceae bacterium | reverse complement strand
AACGTCATGAACGTCGGCGGCGAGCCCGGCTCCGACGCCTCCAAGGCCCTCCGCAAGGCCTTCGGCACCATCCTGTCCGTGTACCGTGACGTGGCCATCGACTCCTACTACGGCGAGCGCGCCTCCGTCATCAACTACCCGATCTCCAACACCTCCTGGGCCGCTCCTCAGCCCTCTGACGACGGCTACCAGATCGCCTTCTCCACCGCCGCCGACGGCAGCGACATCTACACCTCCGCCATGAGCGCCGAGGAGAAGTACGCCGCCGCTCTGGACGCCGCGCTCGGCTGGTTCGAGGCCGCGGGCTACACCGTCGAGGACGGCAAGCTCACCGCCGCTCCCGAGGGCGCTTCCCTCGAGTACACCGCCTGGATCCCCGCCGACGGCACCGGCGACCACCCCTCCTTCATGGTCTTCTCCGAGGCCTCCAATGCCCTGGCCACCATCGGCATGAACCTCATCATCAAGGACCTGACCAACTCCTCCGAGCTCTGGACCGCTCTTGAGGCCCAGGAGGTCGCGATGTGGGCCGCCGCCTGGGGCGCCACCGTCGATCCCGACATGTACCAGATCTACTTCTCCGGCATGGAAGGCATGGAGCCCGGCGGCTCCAACTACATGTACGCCATCGACGACGCCGAGCTCAACCAGCTCATCCTCGACGCGCGTGCCTCCACCGACCAGACCTACCGCAAGGCGATGTACAAGGCCTGCCTCGACATCGTCATCGACTGGGCCTGCGAGATCCCCGTGTATCAGCGCCAGAACGCCATCATCTTCAGCGCCGAGCGCGTTGACCTCGACACCGTGACCCCCGACATCACGACGTTCTATCCCTGGCTGAACGGGGTCCAGAACATCGCCCTCAAGTAATCCCTTTCCCAGGCATTTTTCCCCTGCGGCCTTCGGGCCGCAGGGGTTCCCGACGCCGTATAGCAAAGGGCGGAGCGCTCCGCCTTTTGCTATGCGGCTGTATGGGTTTTCCGTATAAAAATAGGAACGGAGGTCCTGCTGATGCGTAAATTCATCCTCAAGCGCATACTCCTTTCGATCGTCATCTTCTTCTTCGTCATGCTCATCATCTACACGCTCATGCGCTGCCTGCCCACGTCGTACATCGAGTCCGTCGCCCGGCAGAAGTCCATGCAGCCCGGCTCGAAGAGCTTTGAGGAATGGATGGAGCAGCTCACCGCCATGTACAACATGGACAAGGGCATCCTCGCCGGCTTCTTCGGCTGGCTGGGGGACTTTTTCCGCGGCAACTTCGGCGACAGCTGGTTCTACACCGTGCCGGTCATCGAGAAGTTCAACGACACCGTCTGGCTCTCCTTCGTGATGGGGCTCATCGCCTTCTTCTTCGAGCTCATCATCGCGATCCCGCTCGGCATCGTCGCCGCGACGAAGCAGTATTCCCGCGCGGACTATGTGATCTCCGTCATCGCGCTCGCGGGCATCTCCCTGCCGACCTTCTTCTTTGCGTCCCTTTTGAAGCTGCTCTTTTCCGTGAAGCTCGGCTGGTTCGACCTCTTCGGCCTCGTGGGGCGCAACTACAACCAGCTCTCCGCCTGGGGCCAGTTCCTGGACAAGGGGCATCACCTGGTCCTGCCCATCGTGACCCTGGTCGTCATCTCCGTCGGCTCCCTCATGCGCTACACCCGCACGAACATGCTGGAGGTGCTGAACGCCGACTACATACGCACCGCCCGGGCCAAGGGCCTGAGCGAGAAAAAGGTCATCTACCATCACGCCTTCCGCAACACCCTCATCCCCCTCGTGACCATCGTCGGCGGCAGCCTGCCGGGCCTGTTCTCCGGCGCGCTCATCACCGAGACGCTTTACTCCATTCCCGGCATCGGCTACACCTCGTACAACGCCATGGTGGCGGGCGACATCCCGTTTTCCATGTTCTACCTGGCGTTCCTCGCCATCCTGACGCTGCTCGGCAACCTCATCGCGGACGTGCTGTATGCCGTGGTGGACCCGCGGGTCCGCATCGCGTGAGAAAGGAGGGACAAGTATGACTGACGATATGAAAAACGTGAAGAACGACGACCGTCCCCCCCTGCGCGCCCAGAACGTCCCCGGCAATGTCGCCCGGCGGCACGCCGAGAGGATCACCGAGGAGGCTGTGAAAAACAGCTCCGCCTCCTCCGGCGGCGGCGACAACGGCGAGCAGTTCTCCCTGAACGACGACCGCCGCGTCAAGGTCCTCTCCCCCGGTGCGATGGTGGCCAAGCGCTTTTTCCGCAACCGCATCGCCGTGGTGGGCCTCGCGATCCTCGCGTTCATGTTCCTGTTCTCCTTCGCGGGCGGCCTCATCTCCCCCTACACGGAGAACCAGCAGTTCTACCGCGTCGAATACCAGAACAAGGACTACGCCGGCGTCGTGCAGAACACGGAATTCCGCTACATGCAGGCCGACGGCCAGAAGTTCGATTCCGTGCTCCAGGCCCAGTTCGTGCTGGCCTTCCAGACGAAGAAGGACAGCTTCACCTACCGTGAGATCGACTACAACGTCTACGCCGAGGGCGAGGACTACTACCGCGTCACCCTGGCGGAGGACGACACCACCATCGGCATCGCCTACAAGGACATCGTCACCTCCTCCGTGGAGGGCCAGAAGCTCAGCTTCACCCTGGTCTCGGACGCCCTCGCCGCCTTCACGAACGGCGAGGCCGCCTTCACCTCCGACGGCGCGGACTACACCATCGACGAGGCCGGCGTCGTGCTCAAGGGCGACGACGAGGTCGCCTTCATCAGCCGCTACGTCGTGAACCCCGTCATGAGCGACGTGTTCCTCTCCCGCGGGTTCCAGGAGGAGCTCGTGGTGGCCCTGGAGGACGGCGTGGACGAGTTCGTCTACACCGACGAGAACGGCGAGACCCACACCTACTCCGTCAGCTACCGGCCTGACATGAAGACCTGGTCCGTCATGCAGGCGACGGAGACCCGCGTCTACGACACCTACGCCGCCCCCAGCCGCGCCCACTGGCTCGGCACGGACCGCAACGGCATGGACATGATGACCCGCCTGATGTACGGCGGCCGCGTGTCCCTCCTCATCGGCTTCATCGTTGAGGCCATCAGCACCGTGCTCGGCATCATCCTCGGCGGCATCGCGGGATACTTCGGCAAGTGGGTCGACAACCTCATCATGCGTATCGTCGACATCTTCTACTGCATCCCGTCCATGCCCATCATCATCATCCTCGGCGCGGCCATGGACGCCATGAGCGTGGACCCGCAGATCCGCATGGTATACCTCATGCTGATCCTGGGTTTCCTGGGCTGGCCGAGCATGGCCCGCCTCATCCGCGGCCAGATCCTCTCCCTGCGCGAGCAGGAGTTCATGACCGCCACGGAGGCCGGCGGCATCCGCGTCTCCCGCCGCATCTTCAAGCACCTCATCCCGAACGTCATCCCCCAGATCATCGTCTCCGTCACCATGGGCATCGGCGGCACGATCATCACCGAGGCCACCCTCTCCTTCCTCGGCCTCGGCGTCAAGTTCCCCTTCGCCTCCTGGGGCAACATCATCAACGACGTCAACAACACCTTCGTGCTGACGACGTACTGGTTCATTTGGATCCCCGCGGGCACGCTGCTGCTGCTCACCGTCCTGGCGTTCAACCTCGTCGGCGACGGCCTGCGCGACGCCTTCGACCCGCGCATGAAGCGCTGAGAAGGAGGGAACGACATGGCAAAGAAAAAACAGGAAGGCTATCTCTCCGCCCGCGAGGCCCGGCGCATCTCCCGCGAGAACCGGAAGATCACGAACGCCTACGAGAAGCAGCGCAAGCGCAAAAACGTCCCGGAGTCCGAATACCTCACCACCATGCGGGACATCGGCAACTCCGTGGAGTTCGACAACCTGCACACCTACTTCTTCACCGACGCCGGCACCGTCAAGGCCGTGGACGGCGTGAGCTTCGAGGTCCCCATCGGCAAGACCGTCGGCGTGGTCGGCGAATCCGGCTGCGGCAAGTCCGTCACGAGCCTCTCGCTCATGCAGCTTCTGCAGCGGCCCCAGGGTCAGGTCGTGGAGGGCGCCATCCGCCTCAACATGGGCGGCAAGGCCTACGACGTCACCAAGACCCCGAACGAGATCCTCCAGCAGATCCGCGGCAACTACGTCTCCATGATCTTCCAGGAGCCCATGACCGCGCTGAACCCCGTCTTCCGCATCGGCGAGCAGATCAACGAGGTCATCGAGCTGCACGACGGCGAGGGAAAGAGCGAGGAGGACATCAAGGCCCGCACCATCGAGCTTCTGAAGATGGTCGGCATCGCAAACTCCGAGGGCGTCTACAACATGTTCCCCCACGAGCTCTCCGGCGGCATGCGGCAGCGCGTAGTCATCGCGATGGCCCTCGCGTGCAACCCCCGCGTCATCATCGCGGACGAGCCCACCACCGCCCTGGACGTGACCATCCAGGCCCAGATCCTCGACCTGCTGCGCCAGCTCAAAGACCGGATCAATTCCTCCATCATGTTCATCACCCACGACCTCGGCGTCATCGCGGAGATGGCGGATTATGTCGTGGTCATGTACGCCGGGCGCATCGTGGAAAAGGGCACGGCGGACGACATCTTCCATCACCCCGCCCACCCCTATACCATCGGCCTCATGGCCTCGAAGCCCGTGGTCGGCAAGAAGATCGACAAGCTCTATTCCATCCCCGGCAAGGTCCCGAACCCCATCAACATGCCGGACTACTGCTACTTCAAGGACCGCTGCGAGATGTGCGTCGGCGGCTGCGACGGTGCCTACCCCGGCGAGATCAGCCTCTCCGAGACCCACAAGGTGAGCTGCTGGCGCTACGAAGGAAAGGAGGGTCAGACGTAATGGCAAAGAACAACACGATTGAGATCGAAAACGACTACACCCCCCTGACCTACGATCCGCAGTACATCCTCATGGTCAACCGCCTGAAGAAGTACTTCCCCATCAAGGGCGGCATGATCTCGAAGACCGTCGGCTACGTCAAGGCCGTGGACGGCGTCAGCTTCAATCTCAAGCGCGGCACCACCATGGGCCTCGTGGGCGAGTCCGGCTGCGGCAAGACCACCCTCGGCCGCACCGTGCTGCGGCTCTCCGGCGAGAAGACCGGCGGCCAGGTCCTCTTCAACGGCCAGGAGGTCTACGACCTCTCCGCCAAGGAGATGCGCGCCCTGCGCACGAAGATGCAGATCATCTTCCAGGATCCCTTCTCCAGCCTCTCCCCGCGGCTGCCCGTGGGCGAGATCATCGGCGAGGCCGTCCGCGAGCACGGACTCGTGCCCAAGGAGGAGTTCAACGACTACATCGACCGGGTCATGGACAACTGCGGCCTGCAGCCCTTCCACAAGGACCGCTATCCCCACGAGTTCTCCGGCGGCCAGCGGCAGCGCATCTGCATCGCCCGCGCCCTCGCCCTGAACCCGGAGTTCGTGGTCTGCGACGAGCCCGTCTCCGCCCTGGACGTGTCCATCCAGGCGCAGATCATCAACCTCCTCCGGGAGCTCCAGGAGAAATACAAGCTCACCTATCTCTTCATTTCCCACGATCTCTCGGTGGTGGAGCACATTTCCGACTCCGTGGGCGTCATGTACCTCGGAAACCTTGTGGAATACGGCACGACGGAGGACATCTTCGCCCGACCGCTGCACCCCTACACCGAGGCCCTGTTCTCCGCGATCCCCATCCCCGACCCGGACGCGAAGATGAACCGCATCATCCTCAAGGGCAGCATCCCGAGTCCCGCGAACCCGCCCCTCGGCTGCAAGTTCCATACCCGCTGCGAGAAGTGCATGGACGTGTGCAAATACGCCGCGCCCGAGTGGACCGAGGTGGAGGACGGGCATTTCTGCGCCTGCCACCTGTATAACGACAGCGAGGCCCAGAGCCGTGCGGAGGCCGCCGCGAAGGCCGCCGTGGACGCGGGCGGCGCGGAGGAGGAGAAGGAGACCGCCGAATATGTCTCGAGGAAAAAGGAACGCGCCGAAGCTGCCCGACGGGGATGACGGCCGCACCATCGTCCCCATGGACGTGGACGGCATGCCCTGGCACCTCCAGTACGCGCGCGACCCCTTCCGCCGGAAGGACACGGACCCCGACCGCCCGCCCATGGCGAAGGACGACCGCCGCGCCTATGTCCTGGCGGCAGTGGGCGCGGGACTTCTCATCGCGGCAGTGTTCGCGGTGGGATACGGCCTGTTCCTGCTGTTCTGCCGCTTCGTCTGGCTCCGCTGATCCATTCCGGCGCTCCCCCAACCATCCGGGAGCGCCGGTTTTTTATCCGTAAAGGAGGTCATCCGATGGAAACGGTCAACGGCGAATGGATCATGAAATGCTGCGACCCCGACGACCCGGAGCGCCTGCGGACCCCGCAAGAGCTCACCGCCCTCGTGCATAAACTCGGCTTTCTCCCGCTGTTTTCCGGCGAGATCCCCGGCTTTTCCGTGGAGGAGCGCACCGCCGCCGACGCCTGGTGGACGGGGGACGAGCGCACCGATCCCTGGGAGTGGCGAAAGCTCCTCGCGGAGGACGACGGCATCGCCTACGGCAAATTCTTCGATAAAAAGGCAGGCTTCGTCTCGAAGGAGTGGTTCCCGGTCCTCGCGAATTTCCGGCGGGAAGGCTACGATTTCGACGCCCTGTACGACGACGGCCTCGTCTCCCGGCGGGCCAAAAAGCTCATGGACGCCCTTGCCCCGGGGGAGGACATGCGCGGCCTTTCCCTGCTGACCCCGGTGCTCCGGGACCGGGCCGGCTTCGGCCCCGGCGGCGAGAAGAATTTCAGCGGCGTGCTGACCGAGCTGCAGATGCGGACCTACCTCCTCATGGGCAGCTTCCGGCAGCGCACGAACAAAAAGGGCGAGGGCTTCGGCTGGCACATCGCCGTGATGGAGACCCCGGAGACGAAATGGGGCTACGACGCAGTCGCCGCGGGCTACGCCGAGGACCCGGAGCGCAGCCGCGAGCGCGTGTTCCGACAGGTGCGGACCTGCTTCCCCGGCGCGTCCGACCGGGCCGTCCGAAAGCTCCTCGACCGGAAGCGCCCGTGAAAGGAGGAGGCAAATGACCGATCTCGAACGCGCAAGAGCCGTCTTTTCCCGGATCACCTATGCCACGGAGGTGACCGGCTGCGTCATCGAGGCCGTGGGGGACGGGCGCGCGACCTGCTCGCTGACGCTGACGGACGCCCACCGGATCGGCCTCGGCATCCCCATGGGCGGGGCCGTATTCACGCTGGCGGACTTCGCCTTCGCCGTGGCTTCAAATTTCGACCGGGACGTATATCTCTCCACCGGCGCGGAGATCCGCTTCCTCACCCCCGCCAAGGGCCGCGTGCTGACGGCGGAGGCCGCGCCCGTCCACCTCGGGCGGCGCACCTGCCTGTACGAGGTGACCGTCCGGGACGAGCTCGGCACCCTGGTCTCCCTCGTCACCGTTTCGGGCAGCCTTGCCCGGAAGCGCTGAGCTCTCGGCAATACTGCCAAAAAACCGGGCGGAAGCCAACAGAATCTATGTTGTTTTCCCAAATTTGAAAGTTCTGCTTTTCTATATTTCATTTTTAGACTTGAAATTTGGGCTGTTATTGCATATAATGGGTCCACCTTGAATAATGGGAATCCAAAAACTGCAAACATGGAGGACAAACCAAATGAAAAAGATCCTTGCGCTCCTTCTGGCTGCGATGATGGTCCTGGCCCTGGCCGCCTGCGGCGGCTCCGGTGCGGCCGACACCGCCGCCCCCGCGGCCGAACCCGCCGCCGCGGAAGAGCCTGCCGCCGGCGAGGCCGCTGCCGTCACCGCGAACCTCACCATGGGCACCGGCGGCGAGGCCGGCACCTACTACGCCTTCGGCGGCGTCCTGGGCTCCTACATCTCCCAGAACACCGGCGTCAGCGTCAACGTCGTCTCCTCCGGCGGTTCCGCGGCGAACATCACCGGCATCGTTGTGGACGGCACCTATGACCTCGCCACCGTGCAGTCCGACGTCATGACCTACGCCTACAACGGCACCAACTCCTTCGCCGACGGCGGCGCCATGAGCGACTTCCGCGTCCTGGGCGGCCTGTACGCCGAGACGGTCCAGATCGTCACCGTGAACCCCGACATCAAGTCCGTGGCGGACCTGGCCGGCAAGAGCATCTGCGTCGGTGACGTGGGCTCCGGCACTTACTTCAACACCGTGGACATCCTCGCCGCCTACGACATGACCATCGACGACGTGAACGCCGTGTACATGTCCTTCGGCGACTCCGCCGACGACCTGAAGAACGGCAAGATCGACGCCGCCGTCCTGACCGCCGGCGCCCCCACCACCGCCGTGGTGGACCTCGCCACCTCCAAGGACGTGTACCTCATCTCCATTGACGACGAGCACATGGAGAAGCTCCTCGCCGACTGCCCCTGGTACGCCTCCTACACCATCCCCGCCGGCACCTACAACGGCTTCGATGAGGACGCCGTCACCGTCACCGTGAAGGCGACGCTCGTCTGCCGCGCCGACCTGCCCGACGACGTGGCCTACACCATCGTCTCCACCATCTTCGACAACGCCGGCGCGATCACCGAGCTCCACGCCAAGGGCGCCGAGCTGGGCCTTGACTTCGCCACCGACGGCATCGCCGTTCCCTTCGCGAAGGGCGC
>CAJOIG010000063.1:0-4520 GCA_905234575.1 uncultured Oscillospiraceae bacterium | reverse complement strand
ACAACCGCGGCCCCGGAGTTCGACCAGGCCGCCGTGGACGAGGTCATGAAGAAATATGACCGTGAGTCCAACGTCCGCGTCTGGGAGGGCTGGCAGAAATGGGTCGTATACGGCGTGATGGCGGCGTTTTCGCTGTTCGTCATCTACGTCACGCTGTTCGCGACCTGGCTCGATCTCATCCGCTATCCGTCCTTCATGGGCGGAGTAATGCTGATCGGCTTCCTCATCTATCCCGCGAAAAAGGGCGCCCAGCGCGTGAACCGCATCCCTTGGTACGACTGGATCATCCTGCTCCTCGGCGCCGCTTCTTTCTTCTACATGGTCGTGAACGCCCAGGACCTGACGGTCCGGCTCGGCATGTCCCAGATCCGGCCCTATGAGGTCGTCATCGGCGTCATCGGCATCCTTACGGTCCTGGAGCTCTGCCGCCGGGCCGTGGGCGTCCCCATCCTCTGCGTGGCGGGGGTGTTCATGCTCTACGCGCTGTATTACTACCTCGTCACCAAGGGCATGGCGGCCCCCAAGGCGATTCGCCAGGTGGCGATCTCCCTGTTCTTCCGCGTGCAGGGCGGCGGCATCATGGGCACGCCGGTGCAGGTCTGCTCCAAGTTCATCATCGTGTTCATCATTTTCGGTGCGTTCCTGGAGCGCACCGGCATCTCGAACTTCTTCATCGATCTTGCAAACTCCCTGGTTGGGCGCTTCTCCGGCGGCCCCGCGAAGGTCGCGGTCATCTCCTCCGCCCTGTGCGGCATGGTGTCCGGCTCCTCCGTCGGCAACACCGTCACCACCGGCTCCGTCACCATCCCCATGATGAAGAAGACGGGCTACAAGGGCGAATTTGCCGGCGCGGTCGAGGCCGCCGCCTCCACCGGCGGACAGATCATGCCCCCCATCATGGGCGCGGCGGCGTTCCTCATGGCGGAATACGTCGGCGTCCCCTACTCGAACATCATCGTCCGGGCGATCCTCCCCGCGGTGCTGTACTTCCTCGGCATCTTCATCTGCGTGCATCTCGAGGCGAAAAAGCTAGGCCTGCGCGGCATCAGCAAGGAGCAGCTCCCCATCTTCCGGAAGCTCCTCAAGCGGTCCTATCTGCTGCTGCCCCTCGTGATCCTGGTCTACCTCGTGTCCTCCGGCTCCAACACCATGGCCTTTGCCGCGGCCATCGCGATCCTCTTCGCGGTGCTGGTGGCAAACACGCACAAGGACCCGATCCTCGGCTGCATCGGCATCGCCGCGGGTCTGATGTTCCTCTTCGTCCCGCTGCCGAAGCTCGTGAAGACGCTGCTGCTGGTCGTCTCCATCCTCTGCGCCGCGATCGCCATGTTCCGCAAGGAGACGGTCATGACCCCGGCGGTGTTCTTCGACGCCCTGGCAAACGGCGCGAAGAGCTCCGTGTCCGTCGCCGCGGCCTGCGGCGTCGCGGGCATCATCGGCGGCTGCATCACCGTCACGGGCCTCGCCTCCCAAATCATCACGGCGATCATCACCCTCTCCCACGGCCGGGTGTTCATCGCGCTGTTCTTCACGATGCTGTGCTGCATCGTCCTCGGCATGGGCGTGCCCACCACCGCGAACTACTGCATCATGGCCTCCACCTGCGCCCCCATCCTCATCCAGCTCGGCATCCCCACGCTGGCGGCACATTTCTTCGTGTTCTACTTCGGCATCGTGGCGGACATCACCCCGCCCGTCGCCCTGGCCGCCTACGCCGGCTCCGCCATCGCCAAGGCACCGCCGATGAAAACGGCTCTGAACGCCACAAAGCTCGCCATCGCGGCCTTCGTCGTGCCGTACGTGTTCGCCATGAACCCGTCCATGCTCCTCATCGACACGCACGCCCTGGAGGTCATCCAGGTGATCGTGACCTCGATCGTCGGCATGATCGGCCTCGGCATCGGGCTCGAGGGCTACGTCCGCGGGAAGCTCGCCTGGCCGCTGCGGATCGTCGCCGTCGCCGCAGGCCTTCTGCTCCTGGTGCCGGGCACCTGGACGGACCTCGCCGGCATCGTGGTGCTGGCGGCGATCTTCGGCCTCCAGATCCTCCGCAGCCGCAAAAAAGCCGCGGCATGACCGCAGAAAAAAAACCAATCGTTCCGTTTGCGTTCTTCGCAGACGGAACGTTTTTTGTCGTTTTTTCCACTGGTATTCTGCGCGCGACGGGACACATTATGAATCAGTCCAAACGATCGCATCGTTCAAAAAATGGAAAGCGCCCCGAAAACGCGCCGACGGCGGCGGTGGCAGCGGAGAGAAATTTTTGCGCGGTTTTGCGCCGGCAGACGCCGCATACTGATAGAGTTCAAAACGAATGGGGGTATGTGTATGCGGGTAATGAAAACGCGGGGACGCTGGGCGGCGGCGGTCCTCGCAGCGAATATCCTGCTTGTCACGCCGGCGCTGGCGGCGGAGGAGCTCATCCCGGTGGGCGAGCCCGTGGGCATCCGCCTAGAGATCGCGGGGGTGCTCGTGGCGGGCACAAACGAGATCGAAACGGAAAACGGTCCCGCCGCGCCGGCGCAGGAGGCGGGCCTGCGGACGGGCGACGTCATCACGGCGGTGAACGGCGCGCCGGTGGAGAGCGCGGAGGACCTGGCGGCGGACATCGGCGCGATGGAGGGCGGCGACGCGGAGCTGACCGTCCTGCGGGACGGACGGGAGCTGACGCTCTGCGTTGAACCGGCGCGCACGGAAACGGACGGCGCGAAGCTGGGCGTATGGCTGCGGGACAGCATCACCGGCATCGGCACCGTGACCTATATCGACCCGGAGACGGGGAGCTTCGGCGCGCTGGGCCACGGCGTGAACGACGGCGGCAGCGGCGGTCTGCTCCCTGCGGCGGGCGGCAGCGTCTGTCCCGCCCGGATCACGGACGTGACCCCGGGCGCGCCGAACGCGCCGGGAGAGCTCTCGGGCAGCTTTGTCCTGTCCGACGAGATCGGCGCCATCCGCGGCAACACCGAGGCCGGGCTCTTCGGCGTCCTGGACCGGACGGCCTTTGCGGGCCGGGCGGCAGTGCCTGTGGCAAAGCCCGGCGAGGTACGAAACGGCGAGGCCACCATCCTGGCCTGCGTGGACGGCCGGGAGGCGCGGGAATACCGCGTGGAGATCGCCCGGACGGTCCTCGCCGGGACCGGGCGGGACCTCACCGTGCAGGTGACGGACCCGGCGCTCCTTGCGCGGACCGGCGGCATCGTCCAGGGCATGAGCGGCAGTCCCATCCTGCAGGACGGGCGGCTCGTCGGCGCGGTGACCCACGTCCTGACCGGGGACCCGACGCGAGGCTACGGCATCCTGGCGGAGACGATGCTGGAAACGTCCGACGCCGCGTAACAAGGAAAAAACGGGTCATCCGCGCTGCGGCTGGCCCGTTTTCCCGCGTCCGGATTATGGAACATCCATAAAAAGACCGCCGCCGGACTTTTCGGATTCTGTTTCGGTCTACAAAAATTCCGGTTCCCGCGGTTTTTTGTGTCTCGCGTCTTGATTTCTACATAAAATAATTTTATAATATGCATCGTAATTACTAATTTCAGTCATTTAATCTATTAAAGGGAGATTATGAGCATGGCTATCAAGAACGCATATCTGAATTCCGTGATGGACGGGCTGCGCGCCCGCAACGCCCATGAGCCCGAGTTCCTCCAGGCGGTGGAGGAGGTCCTGGAGTCCCTGGAGCCCGTGGTGGAGGCCGATCCCCGCTACGAGCAGCAGGACATCATCGGCCGCATCGTGGAGCCCGAGCGGGCGATCCTCTTCCGCGTCCCCTGGGTGGACGACAACGGCAAGGTGCAGGTGAACCGCGGCTACCGCGTCCAGTTCAACTCCGCCATCGGCCCCTACAAGGGCGGCCTGCGCTTCCACCCGACAGTCAACCTCTCCGTCATCAAGTTCCTGGGCTTCGAGCAGATCTTCAAAAACTCCCTGACCACCCTGCCCATGGGCGGAGCGAAGGGCGGCTCCGACTTCGATCCCAAGGGAAAGAGCGACGCTGAGGTCATGCGCTTCTGCCAGAGCTTCATGAACGAGCTCTTCCGCCACATCGGCGCGGACACGGACGTGCCCGCGGGCGACATCGGCGTCGGCGCCCGTGAGGTCGGCTATCTCTTCGGCCAGTACAAGAAGCTCAAGAACGAGTGGACCGGCGTCCTGACCGGCAAGGGCCTCTCCTACGGCGGCTCCCTCGCCCGCACCCAGGCCACCGGCTTCGGCCTGTGCTACTTCGCCGCGGCCCAGCTCAAGGACAACGGCAATTCCTTCGAGGGCAAGCGCGTCATCGTCTCCGGCTCCGGCAACGTCGCCACCTACGCGAACCAGAAGGCCACCGAGCTCGGCGGCAAGGTCATCGCCATGTGCGACTCCAACGGCTACATCGTGGACGAGAACGGCATCGACTACAAGGTCATCAAGGAGATCAAGGAGGTCAAGCGCGACCGCATCAAGACCTACGTGAACTACGTCCCGACGGCGAAGTACGTCGAGGGCTGCAAGGGCATCTGGACCGTCCCCTGCGACAT
>CAJOIG010000062.1 GCA_905234575.1 uncultured Oscillospiraceae bacterium | reverse complement strand
CCCCATTTAGTCGGATGTGATATTGTTGGGCAACCAACTGAGTTACACAAGTCGTAATTTACTGTGACGCTTGCGCTCCCAGCTGAGCTACGCCCCCATCTTTTCGATTTTCGGTGTAGCTAACGCAGACACCCGCATTAACTACGCTGTATTTAGTTTACCCAGCTATCTCTGAACAACAGGGGCTCCCAGCTGAGCTACGCCCCCACGAGGATATTCTTTTTGCCGCTTTGCCCGGCGACGTTTAAGTATTATAGCACAATTTTCAAATTTGTAAAGTACCTCTTGCGAAAAT
The DNA here is from genome assembly GCA_905234575.1 of uncultured Oscillospiraceae bacterium. GTDB lineage: Bacteria > Bacillota > Clostridia > Oscillospirales > Oscillospiraceae > CAJOIG01. The sequence goes on along the minus strand of CAJOIG010000062.1, from coordinate 8,381 downwards.
ATTTTCTGTGGCGTATAATATGCCTCGGAGCTGTACTAGTCGGGGAGCCAGCGGTGCCCTGTACCCGCAATCCGCTATAGCGGGGACGAACTCCTGCCCCCGGATATTCCGATGTGTCGCCTGACCGGCGTAAGCAGCGATGAAGGCTCGGTCTCGCGCAATGGGACCCCGTGAACCATGTCAGGCGGGGAACCGAGCAGCATTAAGCGGACCGTCCTGTGTGCCGCGAGGCAGCCGGGCCCGAGCCGGCTGCGCCCGTAACGGATGGATCGGATATTCAAAGGCAGGTGTGCAGCTCTATTATTCTTGCATCAGGAGCGCTCCATGTATCAGGCTCTCTACCGTAAATGGCGCCCGCGCACCTTCGACGACGTGGTCGGCCAGGACCATATCACCGCCACCCTCAAGCGGCAGGTGGAGACGGACCGGCTCTCCCACGCCTATCTTTTCATCGGCACCCGCGGCACCGGCAAGACCACCTGCGCCAAGATCCTGGCCCGGGCCGTCAACTGCGAGCGTCCCGTGAACGGCAACCCCTGCAACGAATGCGCCGCCTGCCGCGGCATCCTCGACGGCAGCATCCTCGACGTCGTGGAGCTCGACGCCGCCTCGAACAACGGCGTCTCCGACGTCCGCGCCCTGCAGGACGAAGCCATCTTCTCCCCCGCCAGCGTCAAAAAGCGCGTGTACATCATCGACGAGGTGCACATGCTCTCCGTCGCGGCCTTTAACGCCCTGCTGAAGATATTGGAGGAGCCTCCCTCCCATCTCATGTTCATCCTGTGCACCACGGAGCTGCACAAGGTCCTGCCCACCATCGTATCCCGCTGCCAGCGGCACAGCTTCAAGCGCATCGAGCCGGACGCCATCGCCGCGCGGCTTGCCTACGTCGCCGCGCAGGAGGGCCTGGATCTCACGGACGACGCCGCGGCCCTGCTGGCCCGCCTCGCGGACGGCGGCATGCGCGACGCCCTCTCCCTCCTGGACCAGTGCGCCGGCAGCGAGCACATCGACCTCGACGCGGTCCACAGCGCCCTCGGCCTCGCCGGGAGCCAGCGGATCCGCGAGCTGATGGACGCCGTGATCGCCCGGACGCCGGAGACGGCGCTTGCCCGGTTCGACGCCCTATGGAAGGACGGCAAGGACCCCGCGGGAATCCTGGAGGAGCTGGGGGACCTCATGCGGGACGTGCTGCTCCTGCAGGTCGCCCCGAAAGGCGGGGACGCGCTGCTCTCGGGTCTGCACGATTCGGACACCCTGCGCCGCTTCGCCTCCCGGATCGCGGCCCCGGACCTGGTGGACGCCATGGACGCCATCCGCGCCGCGGACCTGTCCGGCTCGAACCCCCGCCGCGCCGCGGAGCTCTGCCTCGTGAAGCTCTGCGCCCCCGAGACCGGGGACTCCCTTACCGCGCTAAAATCCCGCGTTTCCCGGCTGGAGGCCGCCCTGCAAAACGGCGCCGCCGTTTCCGCGCCCGCGCCTTCCCCGATTCCCGAGGCAAAGCCGGAGCCCAAGCCGGAACCGAAACCGGAGCCCGCTCCCATCCCGGAGGACGTCCCCTTTTTCTCGGACGACGACGCGCCCCCCGAGGAGTGGACGCCGACGCTCCCCGACCCGGTGCCCACGCCAAAGCCCGAACCGAAACCGGAACCCAGCCCCGAGCCCGGACCGGCCCCGAGCCCGGCCGTGTCGGACGACGGGAACACCTGGAACGAGCTTGTCCGGCGCATGAACGGCAAGCTGGACCTCGCGGCCTATTCGATGCTCTGCTCCCCGATCCAGACCGTCGGGAGCCTCGCGGGCGGGGTCCTGCAGGTCTACCTCGCGACGCCCATCGCCCGCATGATGCTGGACAAGCCCGAGGTCGCGTCGCTTTTGCAGACGGAGCTGACCGCTTTGACCGGGCGGACGGACGTCCGGGTCCAGTTCACCGACCAGCCGCCCACCGCGGGCGCGCCCGCCGAGGACAAGCTGAACGCCCTCAAAAAATTCCCCAACGTAAAATTCGAATGACAGGAGATACATGATATGGCACGCAACAAGTTTTCCGGCGGCGGCTACGGCGGCATGAACCAGGCCGCCATGATGAAGCAGGCCCAGAAGATGCAGCAGGACCTCCTCAAAATGCAGCAGGAGCTGGAGGAACAGACCTATACCGCCACCTCCGGCGGCGGCGTCGTGAGCGCCACCGTCAGCGGCAAGCGGGAAGTCACCGAGGTCGTCATCGACCCCGAGGCCGTCGATCCCGACGACGTCGAGATGCTCCAGGATATGATCGTCGCGGCGGTGAACGAGGCGCTCCGCAAGGCCGAGGAGGCGTCCAGCCAGTCCATGAGCCGCCTCACCGGCGGTCTCGGCGGCCTCGGCGGGCTGTTCTGATACTTAAAAACCGTGATCTCCGTCTCTTAAGGGCGGAGATTGCGGCTATTTACGCGATTTCCGCCGTTCCACGTTTTCCAAGAACAAACTGATCCACTATTATGGAGAAAGGTTACATGGAGTACGCTGAAGAAAAGAAGGAATTCTTACAAAAGCTAAAGAAGTTCGCGGATACACTGGCTGACAGAATAGAGTGTGGGGGAAAGTGGACCATACGCGGATTTATTGATGTCTTCCAGAATATCTATACTATTTCCAATGACACAAAAGTCGTCTCAAAAATATTGGAACTCCATCTTTTCCCGTATTTCATGAGTTTTGCAGACGACGTAGGCTATAGTATTGAGTTGGCAACTTACCAAAACTGGTATCCTGATCTGACATTCATCTCTAAAACGGACCCAAAGATCAAATTTGCGGTTGACTTAAAGACAACATATCGTGACGAGGAGTATCCCGGATTCTGCAACGGCTTTACTCTCGGGTCTCATGGTGAGTACTTCACAGACCGACAAAGCACAAAGAATATCCAGTATCCCTACGATCAATACAGCGGTCATTTTTGCCTTGGTATCATCTACACGCGGACAGCCCTAGACAATAAAGCAGAAACTCGTACTTATAGCATGGAAGAGCTGCAGGAAATACCATCGGTGATTGGCAATTTCTTATTCTTTGCCGAAGAAAAATGGAGAATCGCCAGTGACAAGGGCGGAAGCGGAAACACAGCCAATATCGGAAGTATTCAAAAAATAGAGGATATTCTTCAGGGAAACGGAGTCTTTGCTAAAGCGGGAGAAGAGTTATTTGACGATTACTGGTCAAACTTTGGAATAATACAGGTTCTGAAAAAAGGCAAGCGCAAGCCTCTCTCCTCATTCATGGAGTATTTGGAATACCGCGGCCTCCCAGTCAGCTTGAATAATCCCAAAGCCACAAAGAGGAAAGCGGAATGAGCGGCCAGATTATAGTTCCGCCTCTGAAAATACAGGGCATCAAGACGAAGCTCGTGCCACTCATCAAAGACAATACTATTCTGCATCCGCAAGGAAAATGGATAGAGCCTTTTATGGGGTCTGGCGTTGTCGGTTTTAATATGTGCCCGAAGAATGCCGTTTTTGCCGATATCAACCCGCATATTATATCCTTTTACAATCAACTCAAGATCGGAACGATTACCCCATCCTCTGTTCGGACATTTTTAGAACGCGAAGGCGCGCTTCTGGAACGTGATGACGATAAGCATTACTATGCCGTCCGCGAGCGTTTCAATCAATCCCATGATCCTATGGATTTTCTTTTTTTAAACCGCGCCTGTTTTAACGGCATGATTCGTTTTAATAAGGATTATGCATTTAATGTCCCGTACGGTCACAAACCCCATCGCTTTTCAAAGGCATACGTGACAAAAATCGTTAACCAGGTTGCCAATGTCCAGACTCTGATACGACAAAACTCCTGGATCTTCTTATGTCAGTCCTTTGAGAAAACGATTGCCATGGCCACTCCCGACGATTTTATATACTGTGATCCTCCGTACATAGGAAGACATGTAGACTATTATGATAGCTGGAATGAAGAATCCGAGATCAAACTGCACCAGCTTTTGCTCCACAGCCGTGCTAATATCATGCTGTCAACATGGGATCATAACGCTTACAGACAAAACAACTATCTGGAAACAATCTGGTCAGACTGCCATAAAATCACACAGACACACTTTTACCATGTGGGAGCAAAAGAAAAAAACCGCAATCCGATCGTGGAGGCCCTTCTCACAAATTACGAACCACCTACGACCGCCAACGATTCAGAAAACGAGTTCGAACAGCTTTCATTTGAGGCGTATGCGCTATAATTAGAGGGCAGCTTTGCCCTCTATTTTTTCTTGACAATACGATATTGAAGTGATATTATTTTGATACCAATTCAAGCAACTCTTTCTAAGGAGGTATCAGCATGGAGACCAGAAACACGGAGGAGATCGTCCTCGAAGGAAAGAAAAACGGCATGGTCGTGCTCATTGGAAGCATCCTGCTGTACATCCTCGCCATCGCGCTCGTCGTCTGGGGCGCTTCGCTGCTCGAGGCCGGTCGGCACGGGGCGTTCCCGCTGGTCGTCGGCATCCTGTGGCTTTGCGTCGGGTGGATCCTGTGGATGGGCCTCAAGGTCCTCAAGCCCCAGGAGGCGCTGGTACTGACGCTGTTCGGCAAGTACATCGGCACCCTCAAGGGCGAGGGCTTCTATTTCGTGAACCCCTTCTGCTCCGCGGTGAACCCCGCCGCGGGCACCGCGCCGAGCACCGGCAGCACGAGTTCCATCGGCTCCTCACTCAAAGCAGTCGCCTCCGGGGGCATGAACCCCATCACGACCGACGAGATGCGCGCTGTTCTGGAAAGGAGATCAAAGCTCTCCCTCAAGGTCATGACCCTCGACAACAACAAGCAGAAGATCAACGACTGCCTCGGCAACCCCGTGGAGATCGGCATCGTGGTCATCTGGCGCGTCGTGAACACCGCGAAGGCCGTCTTCAACGTGGACAACTATGTGGAGTTCCTCTCCATCCAGACGGACAGCGCCCTTAGAAACATCGTGCGGATGTACCCCTACGACGTGGCCCCGAACGTGGACACCACGGGCGACGGCGTCGCGGACGAGGGCAGCCTGCGCGGCTCCTCTGAGGTCGTGGCCGAGCGCATCCGGCAGGAGATCCAGCAGAAGGTGGACATGGCGGGTCTCGAGATCCTGGAGGCGCGCATCACCTACCTCGCCTATGCCCCGGAGATCGCGGCGGTCATGCTCCAGCGGCAGCAGGCCAGCGCCATCATCGACGCCCGCAAGATGATCGTGGACGGCGCCGTCGGCATGGTGGAGATGGCCCTCGACCGGCTGAGCCAGAACGAGGTCGTGACGCTGGACGAGGAGCGCAAGGCGGCGATGGTATCGAACCTGCTCGTCGTCCTCTGCGGCAACAAGGACGCCCAGCCCATCGTGAACTCCGGCAGCCTGTATTAAACCGCCATGGCGGAGAAGCCCGACAAAAAGCAATTTGTCCTGCGCATCAGCGGCAAGCTCTACAACGAGCTTGCCGCCTGGGCGGAGGACGACTTCCGCTCCGTGAACGGGCAGATCGAATACCTGCTCACGGAATGCGTGAAACAGCGGAAGAAGAACGGAAAATACGTCCCGGAGGACATCGGAAATGACGGAGAATAAGCGCTTCTGGATCTATATCGCCGTGGCCTTCGGCGGCGGCTGGCTGCTCATGGGCCTCGGGATGCTGCTCGGCGGCTTCTGGTATCAGGGCATCGTCGCCGCGGCCATGTTCATGCCGCTGCTCGGCGTGCTGCTGTCCCACGGCGGCCTCTCGGAGGCAAGGACCGGCATCCGCTGGAAGCCGACGATTCCCGGGCACGGAAAATGGTATCTTCTCGCCTGGTTCGGCCCGGCGGTCCTCAGCATCGTCTGCGCGGCGCTGTACTTTCTCCTGTTCCCCGCGCGGTTCGACGGGAGCCTGTCCTATCTGACAACCCAGCTCGAGGCCGCGGGAGCGGACGCCGGTGACTTGCCCTTCCCGCTGCCCGTGCTGGCGGCGATCCAGCTCGTGCAGGCCGTCACCTACGCGCCGTTTCTGAACGCGCTCCTCGCCGTGGGCGAGGAGACCGGCTGGCGGGGGTACCTGACCCCGTACCTGACACGGCGCTTTGGCCGGAAAGGCGGCATCGTCCTCGCCGGGTGCCTCTGGGCGCTCTGGCACGGACCGCTCATCCTCTGCGCGGGGTACGAGTACGGCACCGGCTACTGGGGCGCGCCATTCACCGGGATGCTGCTGATGTGCGTCGCTACCACGGCGCTGGGGGCGCTGCTGTCCTTCGCGCAGGAAAAGGCGGACAGCATCTGGGCTCCGGCCCTCTGCCACGGCGCGGTGAACGCCGCGGCGGGCCTCGGCATCCTGTTCCAGCGGAGCGACATCCCCTCCCTGTTCCTCGGCCCGACGCCCTTCGGCCTCGTCGCGGGCATCCCCCTGTTCGCGCTGGCGGCCTTTGTGCTGCTGCGGCCGGGAAAAGAAACCGCTTGAACCCATCGAAGCCGGGTGCTATACTGAAGCTGACCCCATTCCTCAAAAGGAGGACGCACCATGAAACGGATCTTTCTTCTCTTCTGCGCGCTTGCGCTGATTCTCTCCCTGGCCGCCTGCGCCAAGGCGGAGGCCCCAGCTGCGGAGGCCGCCTCCCCCACGCCCGCGCCGACGGAAGCCCCCTCTCCGACCCCGGCGCCGACGGACACGCCCCAGCCCGAGGAGACGCCCCTTCCCCCGCCCACGCTCTCCCCGGGCGCGGCGGAGAGCTCCCGTCTGTCCGCCTCCTTTGACGCGGCGGAGGACGGCGGCCTTCTCTCCGCCATCGCGAAGGGCGAGACCGTCGCCTACCTGCCGGAGCTTCTGCCGGAGGAGCTCAGCAGCGGTTATATCGCGGGCTTTCTCCGGGACGGCGGCACGCTGTACGTCGCCGTAAAGGACGGCTACCGCTCCCTCGAGCCGACCCGGCTGTACCGCATCCCCGAGGGCGGCGAGGCGGAGCTCCTTTCGGATTCCGTCTCCCCCGCCGCGCGCTTCTGCCTCGCGGGCGACAGTCTGTTTTTCCTGAGCTACGAGGACGAGAACCTCTGGCGCTATGACCTCGTCACCGGCGAATCCGCCGCCGCGCTGCCGGACCGGGCGTCGCTGCTCGCCGCCGCGGACGGCTATATCTACTACACCAAGGCCGACGGCCTCTACCGCAACGACAGCACCATGGCCGCGGAGGTCAAAATCGGCGGCACCGGCGTTCTGAGCCTCGCCGCGGAGGGCGAGACCCTCTGCGTTCTCGCCGCCAGCGAGGACGGCAGCTCCGCCGCCGTCGGCTGGCTGGACCGAAACGGCGTCGTGAGCGCCATGACTCCCCTGCCGGAGCCCACGGACACCCTGCTTTACCGGGACGGGCTCGCCTACGTCCCCCTGCGTGACGAGAGCTGCGTCCTGGTCCTCGGCCCGGACGGAACGGAAACGGAGCGTCTGCCCCTCACGGTCACCGGCGCCTACTACGTGCTCTGGTACGCGGACGGCGACGCCCTGTATTACGAGACCTTCCTCGCCGACGAGGAGGACCCCTCCGTGCCCCTGGTCCGCCTGCCGCTGGACGGCGGCGAGAGCACGGTCGTCGCCCGGCTCGGCGGCTGACAAGTCCCATATTCCACACCGCGAAGGCCCTTTCCGGGCCTTCATTTTTTAGGGATTGTAACGATTCTGTAATGCAATCAAATCCGGCCTCTTTTATAATGGGGGTATCGAAAACAGAAGGAGGAACAACCCGCATGAAACTTCGCAACAAGCTTCTGGCACTGGCCATGGTCTGCGCCATGCTCCTGAGCCTCGGCACGGCCGCCTTTGCCGCCCCGGGCGACTGGGCGGACTACCAGCAGTACCTCTGCAACTTCGCCGCGGCCGGCGCGCCTCTGCCCGAGGACGCCGATTCCATGGCCGCCGTCATCCATGGCTGCGCCGACATGGACGCGCTTCTCGCCGCGCCCGAGCTCGGCGTCTTCTTCCAGGTCCTCGGCGCACTGGACTATGACGCCTGGGTCGCCGCCGGCAAGCCGGCCACCGGCGAACCCAGCCCCGGCGGCTCGTCCGGCGAGCCCAGCGCCGACGCCTCCGAGGAGCCCGCGAGCGCGATCCCCGAGGAGCATCCGGCCGCCGCCTCCGGCGAGGCCTCCGGCGGCGCTTCCGCCGAGGCGGAGAAGCCCCAGTACGGCGATCTGGAGGGCACGCCCGGCAAGAACGCCGTCGTCTCCTATCACGAGGACAGGCTAGTCTACGTCTCCGACGGGAGGGAGACCACCCTGGACCTGGCGGAGGGCGTGACGCCCTTCCTCACCGTGGACGGCGTGAACGTCCCCATGGCCCCCGGCAACTACGACGGCACCGTGGCGGTGGACATCGTCGAGCCCATCTTCGAGTCCGA
>CAJOIG010000061.1 GCA_905234575.1 uncultured Oscillospiraceae bacterium | reverse complement strand
CAGGACCTCCTGCGCGTGACGGTCGCCCGCGCCGGCAATGACCATCGCCTCGGCGCGAACGAGGCTCCGCCCGCCATCGTGTCGGTGTACGTCGGCGACGAGCTCGCCGCCGTGCTCGACGCCATCGCGAACGAGAAGGAGCACGTCAGCGGGGAGAAGGTCCCCTTCAAGGTGGGCGTGAGCGTACTGCCCCGCTTCCCTAAGGATTCTACGGACCGCAACCGCACCTCGCCCTTTGCCTTCACCGGCAACAAATTCGAGTTCCGCATGCCCGGCGCATCCCAGTCCATCTCTGGCCCGAACGTCGCGCTGAACACCATCGTGGCCGAGTCCCTTCGGCAGTTTGCCGACCGCCTGGAGGCCGCGGAGGATTTCGAGTCCGCGCTGCATGAGCTCATCCACGAGACCGTCGTGGAGAACCAGCGGGTCGTATTCAACGGCAATGGCTACGACGACGCCTGGGTGGCGGAGGCGGAACGCCGCGGGCTTCTGAATCTTCGCACCGCGCCGGATGCCCTGCCGTACTACATCAGCGAGAAGAACATCTCTCTGTTCGAGCGCCACAAGGTGTTCACCGCGACGGAGGTCCGCTCCCGGTACGAGATCCACCAGGAGAGCTACGCCAAGACCATAAAGATCGAGGCGCTGACCCTGTCCGATATGATCCGTCGTGACGTGCTTCCCGCCGTCAGCGCCTTCTCAGGCGAGCTGGCTGCCGACGCCGCGGCGAAAACCGCCCTCGGCGCGGATGTCTCCTATGAGACGGCGACGGTGAAGCGTCTGTCCGAGCTCATGGGCATGGTCTATCGTTCCGTTGGCGAGCTGGACTCCGCCGTGGCGGAGAGCGCCGGCATTGCCTCGCGCGAGGCGCTTTCCGTCTTTTGCCGGGACCGGATGCTTGCCAGAATGAACGAGCTGCGCGTCTATGCCGACGAGATGGAGACGCTGACGGGATCGGACTACTGGCCGTACCCGTCCTATGGCGACCTTCTGTTCAGCGTTCGCTGAATCGAATAAAAAACTACAGTATTGAAAGAGGTGACCCCGATGCTCACGATCCCTGAAGGCTATCAAACCGTCCTCAGCGTCTATGACACCCAGCGCTGCATCGAATTCATCAAGGCGCGTTTCCAGAACAATCTCAAGGCCGCGCTCAATCTGAAGCGCGTGTCGGCGCCGCTGTTCGTCCGCGCGGACACCGGCCTGAACGACGACCTCAACGGCGTGGAGCGTCCCGTCACCTTTGACGTCCCTGCCGCCGGCGAAGGGGAGTACCAGATCGTCCATTCCCTCGCCAAGTGGAAGCGCTGGGCCCTGCGCGCCTATGACTTCCGCGAGGGCAATGGCCTCTACACCGATATGAACGCCATCCGCCGGGATGAGGCGGAGCTCGATAACCTGCACTCCGTTTACGTCGATCAGTGGGACTGGGAGAAGGTCATCACCGCCGCGGACCGGAACCTCGACTACTTGAAGGACGTCGTCCGCCGCATCGTCAGCGCGATCTGCATGACCTGCGACGAGGTCCGCTGGGAGTTTCCCGCCATCACAACGGAGCTTTCGCGGGACGTGTTTTTCCTGACGACCCAGGAGCTGGAGGACAGGTACCCGGACCTGACCCCCTCCGAGCGGGAGAACGCTATCACCCGGGAGCACGAGACGGTGTTCCTCATGCAGATCGGCAAGAAGCTCCGCTCCGGGAAGGCCCACGACGGCCGAGCACCCGACTACGACGACTGGGAGCTGAACGGCGACATCCTGTTCCGCAACCATGTTCTGGACCGGGCGTTTGAGATCTCCTCCATGGGCATCCGCGTGGACCCGGAGAGCCTGGACCGACAGCTCACCCTGGCTGGATGCGATCACCGGCGCGCTTTCCCGTATCACAAGGCCTTGCTGAACGGCGAGCTTCCGCTGACCGTCGGCGGCGGCATCGGGCAGTCCCGCCTGTGCATGCTGCTCATGGGCTGCGCCCACATCGGCGAGGTCCAGTCCGGCGTATGGGACGACGAGACCTGCGCCGCCTGTGAGGCCGCCGGGATCCGCCTGCTCTGACCGTGAAAAAACGACCGTCCCGCGGGAGACATGCTGCTCCGGTGGGACGGTTTTTCTTGTAATGCGGATCGAATCGTCCTATAATGGTTCGGTGAGGTATGGACAATGAATATCAAAAAGAGACTTCTCCCGGCGGCGATCATCGTGATCGTCACCTTCGGCTGCATCCTGCTGTCCCGACCGACGCGGGTGCTGTTTTTCGCGGCGCTGGGTGTGATGAGCGCCTTTGAGCTCCACGGCGTGCTCGGCAAGGCGGAGCTTCCCGTCTCGAGACCGCTGCTCACGGCGTATTTCGTCGGGCAGGGACTGCTGTGCTTTTTTGACGCGCCTGTGCTGTGGATGGTCTTGCTTCTGGCTCTCGCGGCCTTCGCGGCGTTTTTTGAGGTCATTCTGGCGCCGCGGCTCGGCGCGCGGCAGGCCGTCGGCACCGTGTTTGCCCTGCTTTGGCCCGGTGGATTCTACGCGATCATCCTGCACGCCGCCGCCTCGGAGCGCTGGCTTCCGGTGCTCCTTCTCGGCATCCTCGGCACCTGGGCCTGCGACAGCATGGCCCTCATCGGCGGGAAGCTCTGCGGCAAGCACAAGCTCGCGCCCCTCGTCAGCCCCAACAAGACCTGGGAGGGCGCCGTCATCGGCGGCGTATGCTCGGCGCTTGCCGGTCTCCTTATCGGACTCATCCTGCGCCCGTACTATCCGCTGCCGCTCCTCGTATGCCTGACGACGGCCCTGGCCGCCAGCACCTTCGGTCAGGTGGGCGACCTTGCCGCTTCGCTCCTCAAGCGTCTCGCCGGCGTGAAGGACTACGGGCATCTCATGCCCGAGCACGGCGGCATCATGGATAAGATGGACAGCATGCTCTTTGCCATCCCGGCGGCGTATCTCTGTCTGTACGTGTTCGGCCTGTTCGGCCTGGGCTGATCACATGGCATAGCCGCCGTCGCAGCCGATGATCTGTCCTGTGATATAGGACGCGCGGTCCGAGGCGAGGAAGGCGAACAGCTCCGCCACCTCCTCCGGCTCGCCCAGGCGACCGAGGAGGGTGTCCTCCGCCACGGAATCCAGGTCGATGAAATCATACTGGGTCAGCATATCCGTGCGGATGGGGCCCGGCGCGACACAGTTGACCCGGATACCGGAGGGACCCAGTTCTTTTGCGAGCCCCTTCGTCAGTCCGATGATCGCGGCCTTGGAGGCGGAGTACGGCACCTCGCAGGAGGCTCCGTACCGGCCCCAGACGGACGAGGTCAGCAGGATGCAGCCGGATTTTTTGTGCACCATCCCGGGGATCGCCTCCCGGCAGCAGCGGTAGACGCCGTCGGTGTTCGTGCCTAGGATGTCCCGCCAGAGCGGCTCCTCTACGTCCTGCAAAAGATGGAAGTCCGCGATGCCCGCGCAGCAGACGAGAAGATCCACCGGCCCGACCCGGCGGAAGAGCTCTTTCACGGCCTCGGGGTCCCGGACGTCGGCCTGGATTGCCTCGGTCCCTAGCTCCGCGGCGAGTCTTACTGCCTTCTCCTCGGAGCGGAAATAATGGATCGTTACGTCCCAGCCGTCCTGCGCGAGCCTGCGCGCGGTCGCCGCGCCGATGCCCCGGGACGAGCCGGTCACCAATGCTTTTTTGCTCATAGATGCTTCACCTCGCCGCCATTGTACCACAGAGCGGCCCGGAAAGGTAGGAAAAATGAAACGCGAATACGAAGAATGGGAAAAGGACGCCGGGAGAAAGGATTTTGATTTCGATGCCTTCCTCGGCGATGATCTCGATCTCGACGACCGGATCACCAGCGCGCTGGATGGAAAGGACCTCCTGGAGCCGGACGCCTTCGGCGCTTCCGTGCCGGAGTTTGTTCCGGGTCGCAGCGGGGGAGAGCGCGGCCGTCACGAGGCACCCGAGCCGACCGAGGCGGCGCGCCCTGTGGAGGATGCGCCTGTCCCGACGCCGCGCTTTGACAGTCATGATCCGCGCTATGCCGCGCCGGAGCGTCCCCGGGTCGTTGTGGCGGAGCCCCGGCCGAAGGTCGTCGTCTCTCCGGAGGGCGGGGACTTTGATCCGCCGTCGCCTCCGCCTCCGCGCCGCCGGAGCGAGGGGAAAAAATGGCTTGCCGCCGTGCTTGCCGCCATTGTGGTGATCCTCGCTTTGCTGCTTTTGTATCTGCGGGGACGCGATACTTCGTCCCCAAACCGTCCGACCGCCGTTTCGGCCCAGACGACGCCGAAGCCCACGGAGAAACCGGCCGAGACATCCGAGCCGACGCCTACCGCTGCGGCGCAGGAAGCCACTCCGACGCCCGCGCCCACGGAGCCCCCGGTCCGCACCTATTCCATCACCGTGACCGCCGGTACCGGCGGCGGCGTATCTCCCTCCGGGGTCGTCAGCGCGAAGGAAGGGGAGAGTGTGTATTTCTCCATCGCTCCGCAGAGCGGCTATGTTCTCAGCCAGCTTCTTATCGACGGGTCCTCCGCACCGCTTACCGACGGCTATACCTTCGACACGGTCATGGAAAACCACACACTGTACGCGGTGTTTTCCCCTGCGGCCACGGAACCGCCCGCCACGCCGGCGCCCACTCCCGAGCCCACACCGGAACCGACGTCGGAGCCCGCGCCGACAGACCCGCCCGTCTCTGAGCCGGAACCGGAACCGGAGCCGGAGCCGGAAGCCCCGGCTGAGGGATGAAACTGTAGAATTGATAAGATAAGCCCGCCGACGGTTTCTGCACCGATCGGCGGGCGATCTGATTATACCGGGCTTATTTCGCGGCGGGTGCCGTGGGGGCGGGGGATTTGTCCTTCTCGACGACGACTTCCTTGAAAGCGGTGGCAAGTCCCGCGAGACCCTGGATCTCGGAGGGGATGATGATCTTTGTGGCGCGTCCGTTCGCCGCGGCGGCAAAGGCGTCGAGCGCCTTGAGCTGGACCACGGGATCGGAGGGACCGGCCTCGTTCAGGAGCTTGATGCCCTCGGCGGTGGCGCGGTTGATGGCGAGGATGGCCTGGGCCTTGCCCTCGGCCTCCAGGATCTCCGCCTGCTTCTTCGCGTCGGCGCGAAGAATGGCGGATTCCTTTTCGCCCTCGGCTTCCAGAATGGCGGAGCGCTTCTCGCCCTCGGCCCGCAGGATGGCCTCGCGGCGCTCGCGCTCGGCCTTCATCTGCTTCTCCATGGCGTTCTGGATCTCCTTGGGCGGCATGATGTTCTTGAGCTCCACGCGGTTGACCTTGATGCCCCAGGGGTCCGTGGCCTCGTCCAGGATCTGCTGCATCTTGGCGTTGATGGTGTCGCGGCTCGTGAGGGATTCGTCGAGCTCCAGCTCGCCGATGATGTTACGCAGGGTGGTGGCGGTCAGGTTCTCGATGGCGAGCATCGGGCTCTCCACGCCGTAGGCGTAGAGTTTCGGGTCCGTGATCTGGAAGTAGATCACGGTGTCGATCTGCATGGTGACGTTGTCCTTCGTGATGACCGGCTGGGGCGGGAAATCGGCGACCTGCTCCTTGAGGGAGACGGTCTTGGCCACGCGCTCGATCAGGGGGATCTTGATGTGCAGGCCGGTGTGCCAGGTCCCGCTGTACGCGCCGAGCCGCTCAATGACGCTGGCCCGGGCCTGGGGCACGATGCGGATGTTCCGAATGAGCGCCAGAATAACGAGGACGATAATGACGATCATGACAATAGGACCAATGCTGAATTCCATAAGAATGACCTCCTGTTTATCAATAGTTTGTGGATCAGGTTTTGGGGATGGGGGAAACGTAGAGCTTCACCCCGCGGATCTCCGCGGCGCGGACGAGTTCGCCCTCCTCGACGGTCTCCCCGTTCAGGGTGCGGGCGGACCATACCTTGCCGCCGACGCTGACGGCGCCGGTCTCAGCAAGGTTGTCGATGCGCCGCGTGACGACGCAGGTCTCGCCGAGGACCATGTCGGCGTTCGTCGCCTGCCGGTTTCGTCCGACCAAGTGCTTCAGCCGCGGATACAGCAGAGCGAACAGCACGCCGGATACCACGAGAAACACGGTGATTTGCAGCCATACCGCGGCTCCGAGCGCCGCAAGGATCAACGCTGCCAGAGCTCCTGCGAGAAACCAGATCGAGACCATACCGACCGTAATGAGCTCGACCACGAGAAACACGACGGCGACCAGGATCCATAATACGATCATGCTCATGCGGATACCTCCTTTGTAGATATTATAACACAACCGTGCACCTCTGCAAAGAGCTTTCCGCATTTTCCTCTTTACTTTTTAGCTTTAGTGATGTAAAATATGGAAAAACGCATGAAAGGGATTCTTTTCCATGAACAAAAGCAACCGCAAGCCTAGGAACGAGATGATGTACAAGGCGATCCTTTCCCTGAGCACGGTGGAGGAGTGCGAAAAGTTCTTCGATGATCTCTGCACGGTAACGGAGTTACAGGCCTTGGAGCAGCGTTTCCAGGTCGCGTGGCTTCTGAACAAGGGAATGATCTACAACGACATCCTCGCTGAGACGGGTGCGTCCAGCGCCACCATCAGCCGCGTCAAGCGCAGCCTGCAGTACGGCTCGGACGGCTACGCCATCGTGTTCGGCAATCTCGAGAAGGAGCTTGACGGGCCTTCGGAGGCGTAACGAAAAAATATCCAGGATCGGAAAACTTTTTGTTGACAAACAGCCCCCGCTGTTTTATAATGGCAAAGCCGATTTAAGAGCGGGGGCCCTTCGGGAGCATAGCTCAGCTGGTTAGAGCACCTGCCTTACAAGCAGGGGGCCACAGGTTCGAGTCCTGTTGTTCCCACCAAATCTGGCCGAGTAGTTCAGTCGGTTAGAACGCCGGCCTGTCACGCCGGAGGTCGAGGGTTCAAGTCCCTTCTCGGTCGCCATTCTATGCGGGCATAGCTCATCCGGTAGAGCGCCACCTTGCCAAGGTGGAGGTAGCGAGTTCGAGCCTCGTTGCCCGCTCCATTTACCCCATGCGTGCCTGGGTAGCTCAGTTGCTGAAAATCCGCGTGTCGTTGGTTCGATTCCGACCCCAGGCACCAGCTTTTTTTCGGCGCCATAGCCAAGTGGTAAGGCAGGGGACTGCAAATCCCCGACTCCCCGGTTCAAATCCGGGTGGCGCCTCCACATGCGGGCATAGCTCATCCGGTAGAGCGCCACCTTGCCAAGGTGGAGGTAGCGAGTTCGAGCCTCGTTGCCCGCTCCAGAAAACCCGTCAGCGTGTGCTGACGGGTTTTTTTCGTGCCCGCCTTCTGTTTTTCGTAGGAAAAACGCTGGATCACGGCTTGTATTATACACGAAAATTTGGTATAATAATCCGATCCTACATTGGAGAGGTATGCCATGAACAAGCTCTCGAAAAAGCTCGAAAGCTCCGCTTACGTGATCTACACGGCGGTGCTGCTTCTCTTTGCCTTCGTGACGTACCTGGCCTTCGATCTTCTGTATCTCGCGGTGGCGGAGATCATAGCGGCGCTGGCCCTGTTCGCCGTCAGCGTGACGACGGGACGCCGGCGTCAGCGGGAGCTTCGCAAGTACATCGACTCCGTGACCTATGAGTCCGAGGAAGCCAAAAACAGCGCCATGATGTACTTTCCGCTGCCCATGAGCACGTTTCTTCTGGACTCCGGCCGGATCGTCTGGGGCAACCAGGCGTTCTTTTCCGCCTGCGGGCAAGACCACCCCACGGTGGATGCGTTTATGTCCGATCTTGTGCCGGGGTTCGATTATAAATGGCTTCTGGAGGGGAAAAAGCGCTGCCCGGAGCTCGTGGATCTCGGCGGCCGCCGGTATCAGGTAAACGGAAGTCCCATCCGTGGCCAGGACGAAGGCCGCAACAGCCGCGCCATGGGAATCACGTACTGGGTGGACGTGACCGACTACGACGACATCAAGCGCGAGTATAACGCCTCCCGTCCGGTCGTCATGCTCATTCTGCTCGATAACTACGACGAGCTTCTTCGCACCTCCACGGAACGAGCCAAGACGGACCTCCGCAACGCCTTTGAGGATAAGCTCGCCCAGTGGGTGGACCAGAAACGGGGACTATGGCGGCGATACGACCGCGACCGCTATATCTTCATCTGCGAGCGGCGCTACTTTGACAAGCTCCGCGACGGCGGCTTTTCCATCGTGGACGACGTCCACAGCATCGTGAATACGGCGGGAATCCATGCCACCGTGAGCATCGGCGTCGGTATCGAGGGCGCGTCCCTCGAGGAAAACTTCGGGTTTGCCTCCCTGAGCGCGGAGATGGCGCTCTCCCGCGGCGGCGACCAGGCCGTCATCCGCGACCGCATGAACTTCCAGTTCTTCGGCGGCCGCGAATCCGAGGTGGAGACCCGCACAAAGGTCAAGAGCCGTGTCGTGGCGAATGCTCTGGGGTCCTATATCAAGGACGCCTCCACCACCTTCGTGATGGGACACCGCTACGCCGATATGGACTCTCTCGGCGCGGCCGTGGGCATATGCTGCATCGCCCGGAGCTACGGAAAGCGCGTGCGTATCGTCATGAGCGACCGACCGAACGCCTGCGGCGCACTCATCGCGGAGCTGAAAAAGCACAAGGAATACGAGGATATTTTCATCACGCCGAAGGAAGCCATGCTGCAGGCCAACGCCCGAAGCCTGCTCGTCGTGGTGGATACGAGCCGACCGGAGCAGGTGGAGGACGAGGCGCTGCTGCAGACCATCTCCCGTCTCGTTGTGGTCGACCATCACCGCCGTGCCGCGACGTACATCGACAACGCGACGCTGACCTTCTACGAGCCCTACGCCTCCTCCGCCTGCGAACTGATGACGGAGGTCATCCAGGAGCTGGTAGACCCCGAGACCGTTCTGCGGGTGGAGGCGGAGTCCATGCTGGCGGGCGTCGTGACCGACACGAAAAACTTCACCATGCGTACCGGTGAGCGCACCTTCGACGCGGCGGCGTTCCTGCGCCGCACGGGCGCGGATCCCGTGTCGGTGAAACGGCTGCTGCAGAACGACTACGAGAGCACGATCACGAAATACTCCATTCTTGAACGCGCCGTCCCGTACCGCGATTCGATCTGCATCTCCGCCATGGACCGTGAGGTCGAGCGTGTGACCGCGGCCCAGGCGGCGGACGAGCTTCTGAACATCTCCGGCATCGAGGCGTCGGTGGTCCTGTATCCCACGGCCGACGGCGGCGTCAATCTCTCCGCCCGCAGCATCGGCAGGCTGAACGTGCAGGTGCTGATGGAAAAGCTCGGCGGCGGCGGGAACATGTCCGCCGCGGCGGCGCAGATGAAGGACATCACCGTGGAGGAGGCGTCGGAACGTCTCCGCACAGCCATCGACGAATACTTTTCCTGAAAACTACGCAAGGGAGGAAGACCCCATGAAAGTGATTTTGCAAAAGGACATCAAGGGCCAGGGCAAGAAGGGCGAGCTGAAGGAGGTTTCCGACGGCTACGGACGGAACTATCTTCTGCCGCGCGGCCTCGCGGTGGAGGCCACCGCAGACAACCTCAACACCATGCGCCTCAAGGACAAGGCCCGGCAGGCCCAGATCGCCCGGGAGAAGGCGCTGGCCCAGGAGTACGCCGAGCGTCTCGGGTCCGTCGTCGTGCGTGTGAAGGCCAAGGGCGGCGAGGGCGGACGCCTGTTCGGCTCCGTCACGTCCCAGCAGATCTCCGACGCTCTCGCGGAGCAGCACGACATGAAGATCGAAAAGAACCAGATCGTGCAGTCCGATCCCATCAAGCAGTTCGGCTCCTACCAGATCCGGTGCAAGCTGGGCCACGAGATCTCCGGCACCATCAATCTCCTCGTCACCGAGGACAAATAATCTCCCGTTCGGAGGTATACCATGGACGAGCTCCTGGGACGCCGGGTGCCCCACTCCGCGGAGGCGGAGCAGGCGATCCTCGGCGCGATGCTCTTTGAGCGTGCGTGCATCCCGGACGTGGTGAACCACGTCAAGACCAGCGAATTCTATATCGAGACGAACCGGGACATCTTCGACACCATCTTCACCATGTACAGCCTCGGCCAAAAGGTCGACGTCATCACCGTGCAGGCGGAGATGAAGCAGCGCGGGATCTGGAAGGAGACCACCCAGCGCTACCTCGTCGAGCTCATGGAGATCACGCCCACGGCGGCGAATGTCCTCGAGTACTGCGCCATCGTGCGCGACAACGCGCTTCTTCGCAACCTCGGCACGGCGGCGACGGAGGTATCCGATCTCGTTTACGGCGGCACCGCGGAGGCTCAGCAGGCCCTGGAGCTTGCCGAGAGGAAGATCTATGCCTTGCGGAAGGAGAACACCGCCGGCGGCCTCGTGGAGATGAAGCACATCCTGCAGGATACGCTGAACACCATCACCGCGGCCACCCAGGGCGGCGGACTTCCGGGCGTCACCACCGGCCTTGCGGACATCGACGACCGTCTAATGGGCATGCAGCCGGGCGATTTTCTGCTCATCGCATCCCGTCCCGGCATGGGAAAGACCAGCCTTGCGCTGAACGTTGCCGTGGCGGCGGCGAAGGCGTCCAAAAAGACCGTGGCGGTCTTCTCCCTTGAAATGAGCCGGCAGCAGCTCGTGATGCGTCTTCTCTCCGGCGAGAGCCGAATCGACCACCAGAAGCTCATCCAGGGCCGCCTTACCCCCGATGAATGGAGCCGTCTCATTGAAGCGGCGGGCACGCTCTCCCAGCTCGACATCCGCATCGACGACAACCCCAGCATGACCGTCGCGGAGCTTTCTGCCCAGTGCCGGCGGCTTGACAACCTCGGTCTTATCCTTGTGGACTACCTGCAGCTCATGCAGAGCGCGGGCAGCGGGCACTCCTGGTCGAACGAGAGCCGCACCCAGGCCGTCAGCGACATCAGCCGCATGATGAAGGTCACGGCCAAGGAGCTCGGCGTGCCCCTCATGTGCCTGAGTCAGCTCAGCCGCGCGAACGAGGGCCGCACGAACAAGCGCCCCATGCTCTCCGATCTGCGTGAATCCGGCGCCATCGAGCAGGACGCTGACGCCGTCATCGGCCTCTACCGCGAGGGATATTACGACGAAAACTGCGAGGACCCGAACGCCGCCGAGGCGATCCTCCTCAAAAACCGCCGCGGACGCACGGGTACCGTATATCTTCGCTGGCTGCCGGAGTTCACGACCTATGTGAACGACGACCGCATCCACGACGAGGATGATTACTGAGCTTTTGCCCGGGTCGGGCCTCGTTCTTTGTGCGGTCTCTGGCGGTGCGGATTCGATGTTTCTCTTGGAGCGCCTGCGCTCGATGGGGCAACCTGTCGCCGCCGCTCATTACGACCACGGACTCCGGGGCGCCGCCTCCGCGGCGGACGAAGCGTTTGTCCGGAACTGGTGCGATAAACGGAGTATCCCATATCGCTCCCAGCACGGCGACGTGGCGGGGTATGCCGCAAAGAGCGGCCTCGGCATCGAGGAAGCGGCCCGGGAGCTTCGCTATGCGTTTCTCGAGCGCGCTGCGGACGACCTCGGCGCTGCGGTCATCGCCACGGCCCACACGGCGGACGACAACGCCGAGACGGTCGTCCTGCATCTGACCCGCGGCGCGGGCCTGCGGGGCCTCGGGGGCATTCCTCCGGTGCGCGGGCGCATTGTGCGGCCGCTGCTGGATACGACCCGAGCCGAGATCCTTGTCTGGCTTTCGGAGCATGGCGTCTCCTATGTGGAGGACGAGACGAATTCTTCCGATGCCTTTGCCCGGAACCGGATCCGTCATCGTGTGATTCCGGCGCTGCGGGAGGAGAATCCGGCGCTTGCGGAAACGGTATCCCGTACTACCCGTCTTCTGCGGGAGGACGAGGAGTATCTGGACGGCCTTGCCCGGCGCTTTATCGATAAGAACCTTCGCCGCGGCGCGCTCCCGCTCTCCGAGCTTTCCGCACTGCCGGACCCGATCGCCCGCCGTGTTTTGCGGCGAATGCTGGGGACTGGTCTCACTTTTGAACAGACGGAGCGGAGCCTCGCGGCGATCCGGGAAGGGAGGAGCGCCGATCGCGTCCTTCTTTCCGAGGGGTATGTCCGTTTTTCCCGCGGAGAAAAAAAGGTTCTCCCGGATCGGGTCCTGCGTCCCGGAGAGGTTTTGTCTCTCCCGGAGGCGGGAATGACCGTTTCCTGCCAGATCCTCGACCGATTTCCAGCGGATGTTTACACGTCGTTCAACACTTTTTTTCTGCGATGTGCGAATATAAATGCAACCGTCTTCTTGACGGCTCGCCGTCCGGGGGACCGGCTTCGTCCTCTGGGCCGCGGATGTACGAAAACACTGAAGGCCCTGTTTCTCGAGGCGCGCCTTCCTGTTTGGGAACGTGACCTTATCCCCGTCCTGCGGGACGAAAGCGGTGTTCTGGCTGTTTGCGGCTTTCCGCCGGACGAACGTGCCGCCGCCCAACCGGGCGACCGCGACATTTTGAATGTAAGTTTTCTCCGGGACATGCCGGAGTGGGAAGGATAAACGAACTATGAGTATGCGAGACGATATCGCGAAGGTCCTCGCCAGCGAGGACGACATCCGGGCGCGCATCAAGGAGCTCGGCGCGCGCATCACCGAAGACTACAAGGACAAGGAGCCTGTGTTCGTCGGCGTTCTGAAGGGGTGCTTCCTCTTTATGGCGGACCTCGTCCGGGCGTGCGACGTGCGCTGCACCGTGGACTTCATGGTGGTCTCGAGCTACGGCGCGGGGACCATTTCCTCCGGCGCGGTGGAGATCGTGAAGGACCTCTCCCACGACATTGCCGGTCGGGACGTCATCATTGTCGAGGACATCCTGGACAGCGGCAACACCCTGAGCTACCTCAAGCGCTATATGAACGCGCGTGAGCCCGCCTCCATCCGCATCGTGACCCTGCTTGACAAGCCGGATCGCCGCACCGCGGACGTGGAAGCGGACTACATCGGCTTCACGATCCCGGATGCCTTCGTGGTGGGCTACGGTCTCGACTATGACCAGCGCTACCGCAACCTTCCGTATATCGGTGTGCTGAAGCCGGAAGTATATTCGTAAGACAAGCAGCGAGGTAATTGCATGGAAAACAATCCCAACAACCGGAAGCGGGCGAGAGATGTCGGCTTCTATGCGCTGATATTGATCGTGCTTCTCGCAACGATCTTTACGCTGACGAGCGGTTCGCGCTTCACGCCGGCCTATTCGGAGATCATCGAACTGTTCGAGGCAAAGCAGGTGGAGTCCTTTCAGATCAAGGGCAACCGCCTGATGCTGAGCCTGCGGGAGCCCTATGAGGGTGTATCCGAGATCACGAAGGTCCTTCGCAGTGTGGACCAGTTCAACGACGATCTCGGCGAAACGATCCGCACCCAGAAAGCGGCCGGGATCCTCACCGAGTACGACTATACCGAGGACAGCTCCGCCATTTGGCTTTCCTTCGTGCCGTATCTCATGCTCATGGTGGTCATGGGCGTCCTGTGGTTCGTGATGATGAACCGCGCGGGCGGCGGCGGCGCGGGCGGCGTGATGAAGTTCTCCCGGGCGCGGACCCGCCTGGCCACCGACGATCAGAATAAGAAGACCTTCGACGATGTCGCCGGGTGCGACGAGGAGAAGGAGGACCTGCAGGAGATCGTCGAGTTCCTCAAAAACCCCGCCGCTTATACCGACATGGGCGCCAGGATCCCCAAGGGCGTTCTGCTCGTCGGACCTCCGGGCACCGGCAAGACCCTCATGGCGAAGGCCGTGGCAGGGGAGGCCGGCGTCCAGTTCCTGTCCATTTCCGGCTCCGATTTCGTGGAGCTTTACGTTGGCGTCGGCGCGGGACGAGTGCGCGACCTGTTCGATCAGGCGAAGAAGGCCGCGCCCGCCATCGTCTTCATCGACGAGATCGACGCTGTAGGCCGTCAGCGCGGCTCTGGTCTCGGCGGCGGCCATGACGAGCGCGAGCAGACCCTGAACCAGCTCCTCGTGGAGATGGACGGCTTTACGAACAACGAGGGCGTCATCGTCATGGCGGCAACGAACCGCGCGGACATCCTCGACAACGCCCTCCTGCGTCCCGGCCGCTTCGACCGGCAGGTGTACATCGGCCTTCCCGACGTGAAGGGCCGCGAGGCCATCCTGCGCGTCCACGCCCGGGGCAAGCGCCTCGGGGACGACGTGGACCTTAACTCCATCGCCCGCGGCACGCCGGGCTTCTCCGGGGCGGACCTGGAGAACCTTCTGAACGAGGCCGCGCTCCTGGCGGTGCGCCGGGGCCGCCGCTTCATGATGAACGTCGATATCGACGACGCCATCCTCAAGGTCGCGATGGGCCCGGAGAAGAAGAGCCGTGTCATTTCGGATAAGGAGCGCCGTCTGACCGCGTACCACGAGTCCGGTCATGCCGTCGCCGCGAAATACCTCCCGAACGTGGACCCGGTCCACTACATTACGATCATCCCGCGCGGGCGCGCCGGCGGCTTCACGCTCATGCGTCCGGCGGAGGACAAGACCTTCGAGTCGAAGAGCACCATGTTCGAGGAGATCGTCATGTCCCTCGGCGGCCGCACCGCCGAAAAGCTCTTCCTGGATGACATCTCCACCGGCGCGTCCGGGGACATCCAGCAGGCGTCCAAGATCGCCCGGGCTATGGTCATGCAGTACGGCTTCTCCGAGCGCCTCGGGCCCATCAGCTTCGACGACGCGGGGCATAGTCTCTTTATCGGCCGGGACTTCGGCACCACGAAGGCGTACTCTGAGGAGACCGCCGCCATCATCGACGAGGAGGTCAAGCGCATCTTCGACGAGGCTTCCGCCCGCTGCGAGGAGATCCTTACCGAGCATCGCGACACCCTTGTGTCCGTCGCGGAATACCTCCTGGAGCACGAATCCATGGAGGGCGACGAGTTCGATTACTTTTGTGAGCATGGCGAGCTGCCGCCGAAAAAGTCGGATTCCGCA
Organism: uncultured Oscillospiraceae bacterium; assembly: GCA_905234575.1. GTDB lineage: Bacteria > Bacillota > Clostridia > Oscillospirales > Oscillospiraceae > CAJOIG01. The sequence goes on along the minus strand of CAJOIG010000061.1, from coordinate 784 downwards.
CCGGAACCCGAAGGCGATCCCGACATCGATGTCGAGATCGTTGAGGAGCCGGAGGACGGCGTTCTTCCGTCCGAAGCGGAGTAAGGAGGCTGTTCATGGACTTTTCCGAACTCATTCACGCCCGCCGCAGCGTTCGCGGCTTTGCCGCGCCCGCGCCGCATGACGCGCTCGTGAGCATCCTTGAAAAGGCGCAGCAGGCGCCCTCCTGGAAAAATGTGCAGGAGGCACGCTGCTACGTTGTCGAGGGCGGCGATACGCTCGAGGCCGTCCGTCAGGCCCTGCCGGAGTTCAACCGCCGCAGCAGCGCGAACGCCGCGCTCCTCGTAACGACCTACGTTCACGGCCTCGCGGCCTTCACGAAGGGCGAGCCGGATAACGAGCTTGGCGACTCCTGGGGCGTTTACGATCTCGGCCTGCGGGATGCCTACCTTGTCCTTGCCGCGGCCGACGCCGGCTACGACACGCTGATCATGGGGATCCGGGACGCCGACGCCATTCGCGCGGCTCTCTCCATTCCGGAGAACGAGACGATCCTTGCTGTCATCGCCGTGGGGACCCGGGCAAAGGAGCCCACCCTCCGGCCGCGCAAGCCCCTTGGCGAGGTCGCGTCTTTCCGGGAGGACTGAGTCATGCGCCTGGACAAATTCCTGAAGGTCTCCCGACTCATCAAGCGCCGCACTGTGGCGAACGACGCGGCGGACGGCGGGCATGTTTCCGTGAACGGAGCTCCCGCGAAGCCCTCGAAGGATGTAAAGCCCGGCGACGTGATCGAGATCCGTTTCGG
>CAJOIG010000060.1 GCA_905234575.1 uncultured Oscillospiraceae bacterium | reverse complement strand
GCCAGGGCCGCCCCGGCCAGATACGGCTTCCGCACAGAGCGGTACAGCAGCGCCGTCACCGCCGTCAGCCCCGCCCACAGGATCGCGGGGCGCAGCCGCAGCAGCGCGGTCCAGAGATCCGCCGGGCCCCATTCCGCAAGACGCGCGGCATACAAAAGCCCCTCCCCGAACCGCAGGAGCAGCAGGTCCGCGAACAGCAGTCCCAGCGCCGCCGCCGTGCCCGCCGCCCCCACAAGACGGCGGCGGAGCGCTCCATGCCCCGCTCCGCCCCGGAGGGCCTCCACGCCCCGCCGGACCGCGGCGAAAAAGCGCGCGCCGCTCCAGAGTTCAAGAGCCAGGGAGACCCCCAGCGCCGCATCGGACCGGACGCCTCCCAGCACCACGCTCTCCAGCACCCGGCGGACCACCGGCGGCGTCTGGGCGAGGAGCCCGACGAGGAGCTCGTTTTCCGTCAGCGGCGTGTAGGGCAGCAGGGCCAGGACCAGCGCCGTCAGCGGCGCCAGGGACAGAAAAAAGCCGAAGGCCCCGTCCGCCGCGTACAGCGGCAGGTCCCGCCGGCGCGGATCCCGCCGGACGGCCTTCACCAGCGCCTGCATCCGTTCCCGTCCCATGCTCGCTCGCCTCCCATCATAGCATGGCCCGCGCGGGGAAAACTATGCCGACCGCCGGAAAACCACGCCCGTTTTTGACAAACTCCACGTTTTCGATTGGTGGTTTTGCGAAAAGAGTCCTCGTTAATTTTGTGTCGTATGCCTATTGTAAAAAGCTGGTCCCTGTGCTATCATACAGTCACAGGCAAGAAGCCTTGGATATACAAGGAACCCCGGAGATCCCGGAAATGTTTCGGCAGGCGCACGGTTTACCTCACGGAACGAGGTCGGAAAGAAAAGAGACGCGCCGGGAACGGATTTCACAGCGGATCGAAGGAAGTGCCGGAAATCCACAGCAACCGAGAAGATCCGGCAAAATCTGAAGAAAGAGAGGTAACCAGGATGTTAGATACCAAGAATTTCGAGTGACCCTTGACCGTGAAACCAAGAACCGACGGTCAAGGGTCACTTAGTATATATGCCGCTGTCGCCCGGAAGGGGCGATTTTTTTATTGTCCGAACCCGGCGGGTGTGCTATGATGGGCGCGGAGAAAGGTCATCCAACGAAAAAGGAGGAACAGCATGAACGAGAAGAAAAAGCGCATCTCCCGGCGGGACTTCTTGCGGGGCGCCGGGGCCGTGACCGCCGGAGCGGTGCTCATGGGCACCCTCGGCGCCTGCGCCGCGGGCAGCGAGGCCGCCGCCGCCGAAGCCCCCGCCCCCGCCCCGGAGCACACCCCCATGCCGGAGCCGGACCCCACTCCCGCGCAGCCCATCGTGCCCGCGGCGGGACCCTCGAACTACGCCGGCGGCGCGACGGTCCTCGCCTTCGCGAGCGACCAGCACGCCGAGACCCCGGGCTTCGCCGCCTGGATCGCGGACCAGAAGGCCGTGTACGGCGACGACCTGGCGTTCCTGGCCTACGGCGGGGACATCTGCGACAAGGCGTGGACGCCGGAGGTCTTCGACGGCTTCAAGGCCGCGCTGGACGAGGCGATGCCCGGAAAATACGGCGTCACCACCGGCAACCAGGAGCACAAGGCCGGCGCGCCCGCCTGGGACCCCGCGGTGCTCGGACCGGGCTTCCTCCGCCTGGGCGAGGCCGCCCGCGGCGACGACTACCGGGTCTATTTCCTGGGCGCGGCCCAGGAGGCCATGGTCTTTCCGGCGGAGGACATCGCAGCCCTGGCCGCCTATCTCGACGAGCAGCCTTCGAACATCCCCGTCTTCGTCGTGAGCCACTTCCCGCTGCACCTGTCCGTCCCCTACAACGGGCACGACATCCCCGGCGGCTACCGCATGACCCTCGGCAACGACGCGCTGACGGAGGTGCTGAACGCCCACCCGAACGTCATCTTCCTCTGGGGGCACAACCACACCTTCCAGGACCCGCGCTACGGCACCATCCGCCCGGCGGGCTCGAAGTTCACCTGGAACATCGAGGACGTGACCCGGAAGCTCACCATCGGCTTCACCTATGCGAACCTGGGCAGCTTCTGCCGCGGCTCCACCTACGGCTGCATCGCGGAGCTGCGCCGCACGGACGCGGGCGTGGAGACGACCATGTACTACGTGGACACGAACGTCCCCATGCTCACGAAGGAGAGCGCGGTCATCACCGTGGCCCCGGACGGGAGCGTCACGGCGGACGTCAAGACCTCCGACAGCACGAACTACATCGACATGTTCTACCTCGCCGGCTGGTACGAGGACCCCTCCTTCGCGGAGGACTATTGATACAGAAAAAGCTCCCTCCGGGGAGCTTTTTTCATCGGTTCAGGAGCCAGACGCCGAGATTGAGGTACCCCGCGAACAGCACCCAAACAAGATACGGGATCTGCAGCTTCGCCGCCAGCGGGTCCACCTCCCGGAAGGAGAGCGTCATCCACAGGATCAGCGCCCACAGGACCAGAAGCCACACAAAGGCTACGCCATACGCCTCCAGCCCGAAAAACAGCAGGCTCCACACGAAATTGAACGCGAGCTGCGCCAGAAACAGCGCAAGGCCCCGCTTGCGGGCCGCGGAATCCGGCGCAAGATACACCCGCGCCGCGCCGATGCCCATCAGCGCGTACAGGATCGTCCACACGATGGGGAACACCACCGCCGGAGGGGTCAGCGGCGGCTTCTGCACCACGGCGGCGTACAGCTCCATCCCCTCCCGGGTCAGCAGCGCCGCCAGCAGGCCGACGGCCTCCGAGAGCGCGATGCCCAGCACATACGCCCACACCGGCCGGATTCGCGCGTCGTCGATTTTTCGATCCATAGTTCGTTCACCTCGCCCCTATTGTATCGGGGCCGGAACGGAAATATGCCAAAAACACGGACCATCCTTTCGGACGGTCCGTGCTGTTTTGTTCTCGGGGGATCAGGCGTTCTTTTCCTTGATCGCGGCCTGGGCGGCGGCCAGGCGGGCGATGGGGACGCGGAAGGGGCTGCAGGAGACGTAGTCGAGGCCCACCTTGTGGCAGAACTCCACGGAGGAGGGATCGCCGCCGTGCTCGCCGCAGATGCCGAGGTGCAGGTCCGGGCGGGTCTGGCGGCCCAGACGGCAGGCCATCTCCACGAGCTTGCCGACGCCGGCCTGGTCGAGACGGGCGAAGGGGTCGCTCTCGTAGATCTTGCGGTCATAGTAGGCGCCGAGGAACTTGCCGGCGTCGTCGCGGCTGAAGCCGAAGGTCATCTGGGTGAGGTCGTTCGTGCCGAAGGAGAAGAACTCCGCCTCGGTGGCGATGGCGTCCGCGGTCAGGGCGGCGCGCGGGATCTCGATCATGGTGCCCACGAGGTACTTCATGGGAGAGCCGGCCGCGGCGATGAGCTCGTCCGCCACCTTCACGACCACGTCCTTGACGTACTTGAGCTCCTTGACCTCGCCCACCAGGGGGATCATGATCTCGGGGCGGATGTCCCACTCGGGATGCCGGGCGCGGACGGCCAGGGCCGCCTTGATGACGGCGCGGGTCTGCATCTCCGCGATCTCGGGATAGGTGACGGCGAGACGGCAGCCGCGGTGGCCCATCATGGGGTTGAACTCATGCAGGGAGGCGATGATGCTCTTGATGCGCTCGACGGACTTGCCCTGGGCCTTGGCGAGGGCCTCGATGTCGGCCTCGTCGGTGGGGACGAACTCGTGCAGGGGGGGATCCAGGAAGCGGATGGTGACCGGGCGGTCGCCCATGGCCTCGTAGATGCCCTCGAAGTCCGCGCGCTGCATGGGCTCGATCTTCGCGAGGGCCGCGACGCGCTCCTCCAGGGTGTCGGAGCAGATCATCTCGCGGAAGGCGGCGATGCGGTCCGCGTCGAAGAACATGTGCTCCGTGCGGGTCAGGCCGATGCCCTGGGCGCCGAGCTCCACGGCCCGGGCCGCGTCGGCGGGGGTGTCGGCGTTCGTGCGGTACTTGTCCGCCCAGCCCATGATGCGGCCGAACTCGCCCGCGATGGTGGCGTCCACCGTGGGGATGATGCCGTCGTAGATGTTGCCGGTGGAGCCGTCGAGGGAGATGGCGTCGCCCTCATGGAATTCCTTGCCGCCGAGGGTGAAGCGCTTGTTCTCCTCGTCCATGACGATATCGCCGCAGCCGGAGACGCAGCACTCGCCCATGCCGCGGGCGACGACGGCGGCGTGGCTCGTCATGCCGCCGCGGACGGTCAGCACGCCCTGGGCGGCCTTCATGCCCTCGATGTCCTCGGGGCTGGTCTCGAGGCGGACCAGGACGACCTTCTCCTTGCGGGCGGCCCAGGCCTTGGCGTCCTCCGCGGAGAACACGATCTTGCCGCAGGCCGCGCCGGGGGAGGCGCCGAGGCCGCGGCCGATGGGCGTCGCCGCTTTCAGGGCGGCGGCGTCGAACTGCGGGTGCAGCAGGGTGTCGAGGTTGCGCGGCTCGATCATGAGGACGGCCTGCTCCTCGCTGATCATGCCCTCGTCCACGAGGTCGCAGGCGATCTTCAGCGCGGCCTGGGCGGTGCGCTTGCCGCTGCGGCACTGGAGCATGTAGAGCTTGCCGTTTTCCACGGTGAACTCCATGTCCTGCATGTCGCGGTAGTGCTCCTCCAGCGTGCCGCAGACCTTCACGAAGTCGGCGTAGGCCGCGGGGAACTTCTCCTCCATCTGGCTTATGGGCATGGGGGTGCGGACGCCGGCGACGACGTCCTCGCCCTGGGCGTTCGCCCATGAGCTTCTTCTCGCCGGTGGCGGGGTCGCGGGTGAAGGCGACGCCGGTGCCGGAGTTCTCGTTCAGGTTGCCGAAGACCATCGGCATGACGTTCACCGCGGTGCCCCAGGAATAGGGGATGTCGTTGTCGCGGCGGTAGACGTTCGCGCGGGGGTTGTCCCAGGAGCGGAACACGGCGCGGATCGCGTCATAGAGCTGCTCCTTCGGGTCGGAGGGGAAGTCGGAGCCGATCTGCTTTTTGTACTCGGCCTTGAACTGCTCGGCCAGCTCCTTCAAGTCGGCGGCGGTCAGGTCCACGTCGTAGACCACGCCCTTCTTTGCCTTCATCGCGTCGATGAGCTGCTCGAAATACTTCTTGCCGACCTCCATGACGACGTCGGAGAACATCTGGATGAACCGGCGGTAGGAGTCGTACACGAAGCGCTCGAACTTCGGGTCGGGGTTGCCGGCGATCATGGCGGCGACGACCTCGTCGTTCAGGCCGAGGTTCAGGATGGTGTCCATCATGCCGGGCATGGAGGCCCGGGCGCCGGAGCGCACGGAGACGAGCAGGGGATTCGTGAGGTCGCCGAACTTCTTGCCGTTGATCTTCTCCATCTCGGCCACGGCGTCCATGACCTGGCCCATGATCTCGTCGTTGATCTTCCGGCCGTCCTCGTAGTACTTCGTGCAGGCCTCGGTGGTGATGGTGAAGCCCTGGGGCACCGGCATGCCGATGTTCGTCATCTCCGCCAGGTTCGCGCCCTTGCCGCCGAGGAGCTCGCGCATCGCGGCGTTGCCCTCGGAAAACATGTACACATACTTCATTAAAAACAAGTCCTCCTTGTGAAATTTTTGGAAATGTCGGAAATATGAGAAAAAAGGTGTTTATTTTTGTTGGTTGATGTGGTATATATAGAGATAGGATTTCCATTCCCTATTAAATGTCATGGACACATTTTTGTCAAGTGTTTTTTCGCGCCTCTCCGGCGCGTTTTGGCAAGCATCCGAAAGGTGACGATTCATTATGCTGGCAGCCGAGAGAAGAAACCAGATCATGGAGGCCCTGCGCCGGGACGAGCGCGTCCTCGTCGGGCCTCTGGCGGAGCAGTTCGACGTCTCGGAGGAGACGATCCGCCGGGACCTCGCGAACCTCGAGCAGCTCGGCCTCGCCGTCAAGTGCTACGGCGGCGCGACCCTGGCCGACAACCGCAACGCCCCGCCCTTCAAGGTCCGCAAAAAGCTGAACGTGGAGGAGAAGAAGACCGTCGCCTCCCTCATCGCCCAGATGGTGGACGACGGGGACTTCCTCATGCTGGACGACAGCTCCACCTCCTATTTCGTCCTGCGGGCCCTCCACGGCAAGAAGGGCCTCACCATCGTGACGAACTCCATCGAGGTCATCCTGGAGCTCTCCAGCCTGCACGAGAGCTGGAAGGTCATCTCCACCGGCGGCAACCTGGACCAGGACGTGTTCTGCTTCTTCGGGCGGCAGGCGGAGGAGACCATCCGCTCCTTCCACGTGGACAAGGCGATCCTCTCCTGCACCGGCGTGGACCTCAGCGGCCAGTTCACCGAGGCGGGCATCGAGAACGCGAACATCAAGCAGGCCATGATGGCGTCCGCCCGGGAGACCATCCTCGCCATGGACAGCCACAAGTTCGACAAGACCGCGTTCCTCTCCGTCGGGAGCGTGCGGCAGCTCTCCGCCATCGTGACGAACGCCGACCCCGGCCCCCGCTGGCGGGAGTTCCTCGCGGAGCAGGGCGTCCGGCTGGTGTTCTGAGACCATATTTATATAAAGTGTATACAAAAAAACCCGTCAGCAAACGCTGACGGATTTTTGCATGGCAGGAATGCGATCAGTCGGGAGCCAGGTTGGGGTCGAAGGCGGGGATCTCCGCCACGCCGCCGGCGGCCAGGAACTCGTCAAGGGTCAAGGCGGCAAAGCCGAACCACTGATCGGTGAAGCACATCTCCATCGGGAACTCGTTGTAGGCGCCCGCGTCGATGCCCGCGTTGAACTCGTCGATGTTCGCCTGGACGGCGGGGTTCGCCGCGACCCAGTCCTTCAGGTAGGCCTTGTAGCCGGCCTCGTCGGCGGAGTATCCCTCGCCGGAGGGCTCGCCGGAAGCGCCGCCCGCGGGGACCCACTGGGCCTTGAATTCCTCAAAGGTCATGGGAACGCCCTGCTCCAGCATGCCGCTGTAGATCATCTCGGCCGGGAAATCCACAAAGTTCATCTGCTCCACCAGGGGCATGAACTCATCCTCGACCTGCTCGATGGTCATGTTGGAGTTGACCGCGAGCTCATCCAGCAGCCACGCGTGGATGTACTCAATGAAGGCGTCCTCGACGGACTGGGCCTCGCCGGAAGCCTCGCCGGAAGCCTCGGCGGAGGGCTCGCCGGAAGCGGCGGAGGGCTCGCCGGAGGCAAACGCCGCCACGGACAGGAGCATGCACAGCGCCAGCAGAAGAGCCATCAGCTTGGACAGTTTTTTCATTGTTTTTTCCTCCCTATAAAATTCCTTTTCGATCCCCAAAGGGAATTGGTGATTCTATTGTACTCTCCCTTGTCTCGTTCGTCAAGTAACAAACAGATCACATCCCCGGCCGGAGGGTCATGCTCAGGCGGGATTCGATGAAGGCGGGCACGCTGTCCCGTTCGATGTCCAGGGCGACGGCGAGCTCGCCGAAGAGGAGATCCTCCGCCCGCTCCATGTACCGCCGGTCCACGGCGCCGAACTTGAGCTTCTGCTGCTCGCGCTCCTTCTTTTTCTGGTAGGTGGACATGGTCAGGCGCAGGAGGTCCAGGCAGTCGTGGCTCTCGAGCTCGGATTTGTAGTGGCTCTCGAGCTGCTGGAGGTTCTGGTTGTAGTAGGCGACGGCCTCGATGTTCGGGATCTCGTCGATGAGGGCGACCGCCTCGTCCCGGGAGATGACGGGACGGGTGAAGACCTTGCCGTTTTCCACCGGGGTGGTGATGGTCCCGGACTGATACAGCGGCGTGAGGACGAAATAGAGCTTTTCCGGCTCCGTGCGGGAAAAACGGCGCGCGACGATGTCCGTCACGCGGCAGACGCCCGTGCTGCCGTATAGGATCAGGTCTCCGATCTGATACATCGCGCGCTCTCCTCTCTGAAAAAAGGTTAATAATCCCTGTATGATAATTATAACACAAAAAATGCAGGTTTGTAAGCAGAAATTTTCCAGTAAGCGGAAAAAAACCGTCTGGCTTTTTGTGGGAAACCGCCAGCGTTTTCGGTAAAACGCCCGGGTTTTTGCCCCCGGGTTGCACTTTTTGCCCGACTGTGGTATTTTTAGAGGATAGAACATCCAACCCCGCCCGCCGCACGAGAGGAGCCGATCCATGTCCCGAACCGCCCAAACGACCACCCGCGTCCGCCGCCGCCTGAAGGTGTGGCAGCGGCTGTTCATCGCGCTGGCGTTTCTTGTGCTGCTCGCCATGTCGAGCACCCTGTTTCTGGACTTCGACCGCCTGCGGGCCGTCTCCGGCGAGCTCGAGGACCTCGAGGAGGCCGCCACGCCGGAGGAGCGGGGCTGGGGCGAGGCCATCTACGCCTACGCCGTCGCGGAGGAGGGCGACCTGACCGTCCCCTTCTACAACGAGGCCCTGGCGGAGGTCGACCGCCTGGGCCGCGGCTCCTACGTCCGGCTGGAGAGCTGGGAGCCCTTCGTCTCCGAGAACGGCACGGAGTATTACCACGTCTTCTATAGCGGGCGCTTCGGCTATCTGCACTGCGACGACATCTCGGACGACAAATCCGACATCCTGCAGGAGACGCAGGTCTATGTCCGCTCCCCGGTGGATCTCTTCGCGGAGCCGGACGGGCTCGCGGTCGGGCAGCTCGCCCAGAAGGGGGACCTGCTCCGCATCGTCGGCTACGACCGCCTGCTGCCCGACGGCCGCGTCAACATGTACGAGGTCAAGCTCGGCACGGAGATCGGCTGGATCCACTCGGACTACGTCGTGCCCACCTACGCCGAGGCGCTGGAAAACTGGACGAACGAGGAAAACGCCTACGCCGACCATGTCATCCGGGGCGACAGCTACGGCGGCGGCGACGCGGCGGGCCTCGACTACTGGCCCCACCCCAAGGGCGATTTCGCGGAACGCGGCAACGCCATGCCGGAATCCGTCTACAGCCTCTATGTCTCCGTCGACACCTCCTCCCCCGAGAAGGTCCGGCAGTATCTCGAGCTCGCGGAGGGCAGCGCCGTCAACACCTTCGTCTTCACGATCTACGACGATTCCGCCCTGGCCTACCCCTCCGACATCGCCGGGCGCTACGGCGTGCTGGACAGCTACTACGTCGAGAACACCGCCGAGGAATTCGCCGAGGCCGTCCGCATGGTGCAGGACGCGGGCTACTACACCGTCGCCCGCATCACCACCTTCAACGACCCCGTGTTCTCCAAGGCGTATCCCCAGTGGAGCATCACCGACCTCGCCGGCCAGCCCATGGAGATCAACTACTCCTACTGGCCGAGCGCCTTCTGCCGCGAGGTCTGGCAGTACAAGGTCGGGCTCGCGGCGGAGGCCGTGGACGCCTTCGGCTTCAATGAGGTCCAGTTCGACTACGTCCGCTTCCCGGACTACATCATCAACTACGAGAAGGACGGCACCGTCGATCTCAAAAACACCTACGGCGAATCCAAGGCCCAGGCCGTCCAGCGCTTCCTGACCTACGCCAGCGACGCCCTGCACGCCCGGAACGTATACGTCTCCGCGGACGTCTTCGGCGAGACCTCGAACAGCTACGTCGCCCCCTACGGGCAGTACTGGCCCGCCCTGTCGAACGTCGTGGACGTCATCAGCGGCATGCCCTACCCCGACCACTACGCATCCTACTATACGAGCAAGGGCCTCTACCGCTACTACCAGCACCCCTACGACACCCTGTACAACTGGGCGGTCCACGTCCGCAAGCGGCAGACGGAGTGCGCCTCCCCCGCCGTCGTCCGGACCTGGCTGCAGACCTGGAACGACGCGGACTACGAATACGACACCCTCGCCATCCAGCGGGAGATCCTCGGTCTCTACGACGCGGGCATCACCGGCGGCTACATGCCCTGGAACAGCTACGGCAACCTGACCATCGCGGAAAAGCTCCGGGGCGTCATCGCCCACGACTACTACGCCCTGTACCGGGAGGCCAAGGCCGAGAACGAGGACATGCTCCTCTCCACGAAAATGGGCATCCCGCCCAACGACCCATAAGCCGGGAACATACGACAAAACCAGCGGAGCCAAGCAGCTTCGCTGGTTTTGTCATCCTATGATCGTTCGGTTACCGGACGGGCACGGCCTCCGCCGCCGCCGAAACTTCGTCCTCCGGCTCGTCCGCGGGCCAGCGGTCGATGGTCTCCTGATCCAGAACGAAGTCCGCGCTGTTCTTCCCGTCCCGGAAAACGGCGCTGTCGTTGCAGGAGGCCACATGGACGTAATAGGTGCCTGGCTCCGCCGGGAACTCCGGGCCGACGGGGACATACTCCGTTCCGTCCTTCGTCTCCACCTTCTGGAAGAAGGTGAGGGTATAGTCGCTTCCGGAAACCACAAAGCTGCCGCCGCTGAAGGAATCCGGGTCCGGGACGCGGACCTCGACGGTCCGCTCCTCCGGGTCCACCGTCACCGTCGCGCAGTACAGGCTGCACCCCCGCGGATTCGGGCCGTCCGCAAACGCCGTCAGCCCCAGGGACGAGCCCATCGAAAGCAGCAGCGCGAGCGCGATCCCAAGGATCCCGAAGCGGCTGTGTCGTCTCATGTGTGGCCCCGCTTTCCGCCGCAAGCCTGCGGCCGTCGTTTCCTCCGCCGAACGTCCGGCGTCCGCCGCGCAGCATGTTCCGGCGGAATAAATATTATGTCAATCAGATTATGTTAATATTATCGTCTTTTCGGACCGGATTCAAGGGCTTTCGACAGATTGACATAATTTTGTTACAAAACGTCTATTTTGTAACATTTTTGATTTCTTTTTTACAAAAAAAAGAAGCCAAGCCTCCGAGACGAAAGGCTTGGCTTCTTCGTTTGCGGGATGCGGCCGTCACAGGCCGTACAGGTCGGTATATTTCTCCTCGAGGTAGTCCGCGAACACCGCGGGATCGAAGTCCTCCTCCGCCGCCCGGCGGAAGACCTCGGCGGGGGGCAGGCTGGACCCGTACTTCCAGATGCGGTCCCGGAGCCAGGCGTTCACCGGCCCGAAGTCGCCCCGGCGGATGCAGCCGTCCACGTCCACGTCCTTCTTCATGCGCCGCAGGTACTGCGCGCCGTAGGCGCTGCCGAGGGCGTAGGACGGGAAATACCCGATCATGCCGCCGGACCAGTGGCTGTCCTGCAGGACGCCGTGCCTGTCATCCGGCACGTCGATGCCGAGGTATTCCTTATACAGCCGATTCCACTCCGCCGGCAGGTCGGCCACCGCGAGCTCCCCGGCCATGACGCGCTTTTCGAGCTCATAGCGCACCAGCACGTGCAGGCAATAGGTCAGCTCGTCCGCCTCCGTGCGGATGAGGGACGGCTCCGCGCGGTTCACGGCGCGGTAGAAGTCCTCCGCCGTGTATCCCGCCGTCTCCTCCGGGAAGATCTCCGCGATGACGGGGAAAATGTAATCGCAGAAAGCGCGGCTGCGGCCCAGGATGTTCTCGAAGAACCGGCTCTGGCTCTCGTGGATGCCCATGGAGACGCCGCCGTCCAGCACCGTCCGGGCAAGGTCCTGCTCGGAGCCCGTGTCGTACAGGGCGTGCCCTCCCTCGTGGATGACGCTGAACATCGAGTACGACACGTCCTCCTCGTAGTAGTGCGTCGTGATGCGCTCGTCGAGGTGGGAGCCGAAGTTGATGGTGAAGGGGTGCTCGGTGGTGGAGAGGGCGACGTGCTCGGGGTCGAGGCCGATGACGTCCATGAGCTTGTACGCCAGGCGCTCCTGCCGCGGGGCGTCGAAATGTCCCTTGATGACGGCGTTCGGCACCTGCGGCGCGGCCTGCACCTTCTTCAAAAGAGGCACGATGCGCTCCCGCAGGGCGGCGAAGAAGCCGTCCAGCTTCGCCTTATTGAGGCCCTCCTCGTACTCGTTCAGCCAGTAGTCGTAGGGATCCTTCCCCGGGGCGCAGTACCCCGCGAAGCGGATGGTCGTCTCGAAGATCCTTTCCAGCACGGGCCGGAACAGCTCGAAGTCCGAGCTCTCCTTGGCCCGGTGCCAGACGTCGTCCGCCTCGGAGAGCAGGCGCTGGTAGGCGACGTACTCGTCCATGGGGATCTTCCGCATATTGCGGATGTCCTTGAGCAGCAGATACACCATCCGGTTTTCCCGCTCGGTCAGGCCCGACTTGTTTTCGTCGAGGAATTCCAGAAGCTCCACGGTCTCCGGGCCGGTGCCGAGGCGGTACATCTCGCCGCTGAGGACAGCAAGCGTCTGGGCGCGGTTTTCCGCCGTGCCCCGGGGGGCGGCCGTCACGCCGTCGTAATAGATGAGGCTCGTCGCGTGCTCATAGGCGCTGAGGGTCTGCTGGAGCTCCGTCAGCTTTGCTTTTGCTTCTTCCAATGTCATGGGATGATTTTTCTCCGTTTCGTGGTTTTGGTTCGGTTACGCTTCCGCGCCGTGCCTGGCCTTGACCTCGGCGGCGATTTGCCCGACCTTCTCGTCGGTGAGGATGTACCGCTTGCGGAACCAGAAGAAGGCGATGATGAGGCCGGCGATGGGCACCACCGCCATGGTCATGCGAAGGCCGATCTTCGCGCTCTGGGCCACCCCGACGGACCAGTCCACCAGCTTATCGGCCTCGGAGACCTCCGTGCCGGACTGGAGGTGGTTCAGGCTCAGGCAGATGGAGGCGACAAGGGCCGCGACGCCGGAGGCCAGCTTCACCACGAAGGTCTGCATGGAGAAAATGACGGACTCGTCGCGCCGGTCGTTCTTGAGCTCGCCGTAGTCGACGGTGTTTGCGAGGAACACGGTGGTGATGACGGTGAGCATGCCGTTCGCGGCGAAGATGAAGAACGCGGGGACGAACAGGATGAACACGCTGCCCATGAAGGTGAAGGCGAGGACGAGCAGGACGGCGTAGCCGATCACGGCCATGGCGAGGCAGATATAGAAGATCTGCAGGCTCGTGTACTTCTTGCGGAGCAGGGGATAGAACAGCATCATGGACAGCACCTGGATCGCGCCGCCGAACATGTTGAACAGGACGTAGGCGTCGTTCCAGCCCGTGCCGCCGAAGTCGTACTTGAAGAAGTAGATGACGAGGTTCGAGGTGATGTAGATGGAGCAGTTGATGAGCACGATGGCGATGGTGACGGTCATGGCCTGGTCGTTCTGGACGAGGGCCTTGAACATCTGCCCGACGGAGACAGTCTCCATCTCCACCGTGGACTTCTCCTTGACATTGATGCAGGTCAGCGCGGTGAAGACGATGAAGAGGACCGCGACGATCAGGGAGAACCACTTGAAGCCGACGATCTCGATCATCCGGGCGCCCGCCTCGGGGCCCGCGAACAGATTGCCGAGCACGGGCACGAGGATCATGGTGACGATGGTGATGATGGCGGAGCCGACGCCCGCGCAGGTGCGGGCGATGGTGGTGAGGTTCTCGCGCTCCTTGCCGCCCTCGGTGAAGGCGGGGATCATGGACCAGTAGGGGATGTCCATCATCGTGTAGGTCACGCCCCAGAGGATGTAGAACACGGCGGCGTA
>CAJOIG010000059.1 GCA_905234575.1 uncultured Oscillospiraceae bacterium | reverse complement strand
AAATCCGGCACGACCCTTGAGCCTGCCGCCGCTTTCCGCATCTTTAAGGCTTTGGCGGAGAAGAAATACGGCGCGAACGCCCACAAGCGTATCTATGCCACGACGGACGCGCATCGCGGCGTTCTGAAGGGCATCGCGGACGCCGAAGGCTACGAGACGTTTGTCGTGCCCGACGACGTGGGCGGGCGGTATTCCGTCCTGTCCGCGGTGGGACTTCTGCCTCTCGCGGCCGCGGGCTGTGACGTGCGTACTCTTGTGGGGACCGCCGCGGAGTGCATGTATGCCCTGGACCAGCGCGGCCCGGAGAATCCCGCCTGGCAGTATGCCGCGACGCGCAACGCTCTTTACGCTCAGGGCAAGAAGATCGAGCTCCTTGCCTGCTATGAACCGTCCTTCCGGTTCATGGCGGAATGGTGGAAGCAGCTCTACGGCGAAAGCGAGGGCAAAAACGGCGTCGGCATCTTCCCGGCTTCCGTCGAGTATAATGCCGACCTGCATTCCATGGGGCAGTACATCCAGGAGGGTCCCCGCACTTTGATGGAGACCGTCGTTAGCTTCGATCGTCCGCGAAAGGATTTCGAAATGCCCTTTGCCATGGGTGACGCCGACGGCCTGAACTATCTCGCCGGACGCGGCTTTGCGGACATTTCCAAGGTCGCGATGGAGGCTGTCAAGGCCGCGCACATCGCCGGCGGCGTGCCGAACATCGGCGTGTCCGTTCCGCTGCGTGATGAGGCCGGCTTTGCCGAGCTTGTCTGCTTCTTCGAGATGGCCTGCGCCATCAGCGGCTATATGCTGGGCGTGAACCCTTTCGATCAGCCCGGCGTGGAGGCCTACAAGAAAAACATGTTCCGCATGCTGGGTAAGCCCGGCGCGTGACGCAGAGCAAAAATGAACCGGCGGTCCGTTTGGATCGCCGGTTCGCTGCGTTATGCTGTTTTAGTCAATGGGGATGATCTCGATCTGATACCCGTCCGGGTCGCGGATGAAGTACACGGGCTCGGTCTCGGGGTCGTAGCAGATGCAGCCCATGCTCTCGTGGAGGGCGTGGGCGCTCTCCATATCCGGGGTGCGGAAGGCGACGTGGAACTCGTTCTCGCCGAGGTCGAAGGGCTCGCTCCGGTCGGCTGGACAGCCGAGCTCGAGCTCATGGGCGGTCTTTCCGTCAGAGAGGAACACGAGCTGGATGTCCTCGTCGTTCGGACGCATCCAGCGCACCGGCTTAAGGCCGAGAGCCTCCTTATAGAACTTCAGGGAGCGGTCCAGGTCATAGACCTTCAGACAGTTATGGGCAAAGGTGAATTCCGGCATGACAGGCTCCTTTTCAGAACTCGAAATCGATGGCGGTGACCTTGTCCAGCATAGGATCGGACAGAGCCACGAGGTCCATGTGGGCCTTGGAGGGGGGATAGCCGTTGCAGTCCTCAAGGGTTTCATAGTCCGCGATCTGCACGAGGTCGCCGAAGATGGGGCAGGCGTCGGGCGGCAGCTCGGGGGGATCGCCGGGGATGGCGACGCCGATCTGCTGGGCCTTCATGGCCGGATACAGCGCGGGAACGCCCTCGAGGTACTTGCGGACGGTCTCGATGTTCTCGGCCTTGGTCTTGCCGTTTTTCGGCGTATCGGAAAACGCGAATACGGAAATATGACGGATCATGGGATAACCCTCCTCTTATCGAATGGAAATGGCGGCGTGGAACGCCTCGTTGTTGGCGTCGCCCAGCATGCGGGCGCTCTTTACGCAGTCGCCCACGACGTAGACGCCCTCGGGATAGTGGGCAAGCAGCTCGTCGGCGAGCTTGCGGTTCGCCACGACGCCGAGAGCCAGAACGTAGGTGTCGCCCTCGAAGACCTTGCCGCTTGCGGTGTGGACGCCGTCCTCGGCAAACTCCGTGATGGCCTCGGAGCCGTAACGTTTTACGCCGTACTTGTCGAGCTGGTAGTTGAGCTCGATGTGGTTGAATACGGGCATCTCGGCGGCCCAGTTCTCCAGCGGGATCATGTCGATGACCGTGACGTCCTTGCCTTCCATGCCGAGGGCGACGGCGGCCTCCAGGCCCACAACGCCGCCGCCGGCGACGACGACCTTCTGGCCGACGGGCCTCGTGTGCAGCTCATAATCGCGGACGGGGACGACCTTCGGACCGTCAATGCCGGGGATCGGGGGATGGGCGAAGTTCGAGCCGGTGGACACGATGATGGCGTCGGGGTTTTCCTTCTCCACCAGGTCCAGCGTGACCTCGGTGTTATACATGATCTTGCAGCCGCAGCGCTCGGTCTCCCGGATGGTCCAGGCAAGGTACAGGCGCATGTACTCCTTGAAGCTCGCGGCGGAGGCGATGTTGAGGAGGCCGCCCAGCTTGTCGGACTTCTCGTACAGGGTCACGTCGTGGCCCATCTTGGCGCAGGTCTGCGCGGCTGTCATGCCCGCGGCGCCGCCGCCGATGACCATGACCTTTTTCTTGCTCTTCGCGAGGGTGGAGAGGTCCATGGTCTTGCCGAGCATGGGGTTGATAGCGCAGCGCATGGAGGTGCCGTAGGTGTTCGCGTTTCCGCACCAGTCGCAGCGGGTGCAGGGACGCACGTCGTCGGCGTGACCGCGGACGGACTTGTGGATGATATCGTTGTCAGCCATGTACGCCTTCGCCATGACGACGATGTCGGCCTTGCCGCTGCCGATGATGTCCTCTGCCTCCGCGAGGCTGGTGATGTTGCCGACGACGGCCACGGGGATGTGCAGGCGCTTTTTCGCCTCGGCGGCAAAGGCCACGTTGAGCTGGCGGCCCTTGAAGTAGGTCGGGATCGTGAAGGTGGAGCCATAGTTGAAGAAGATGTTGCCGCGGGAGACGTGGATGATGTCCACGTATTCCTGCGCCTTCTCCATGAACTTGAGGCTCTCCTCGAGCTGCAGACCGTCGGGGGTGTCCTCCTGCGCGGAGACGCGGCACTCGAGGACCATGTTGGGCACGGCCTCGCGCACGGCCTTGAGGACCTCAAGCGGATAGCGCATGCGGTTCTCCAGGGACCCGCCGTACTCGTCCGTCCGGTGGTTGGAGGCGGGGGAGATGAACTGGGCGAGAAGGTTGTTGTGCGCGCAGTGGATCATGAGGATGCGAAGGCCAGCCTTCTGGCAGCGGATAGCGCAGTCCACAAACTGGTTCTTGATGTAGTCCATGTCCTCGCGGTTCATGGGCTTGATGTAGCCGAGGGGGCCGCCGTTCAGGGGCACGTCGGAGGGAGCCAGGGCGGGGACCTTCGGGTCATGGCTGGATCCGCGTCCGGCGTGGGCCAGCTCGATGCTCATCTCGGCGCCGTGCTCGCGGGCGGTGCGGACCATCATCTCGATGCCGTGGATGCAGCGGTCCTGGGTGACGTTCAGCTCACAGGTCCAGGCGCTGGAATCGCTGTGGACGACCGGAGTGTTGCCGATGGTGAGGTAGCCCACGCCGGTGTCGGCCTGCCAGGCGACGTAGTCGAGCATCTCCTGCGTGACGTCACCCTCGGGGGAGCATTTCAGCACGACGGTGGGGGAGTACTCCAGGCGGTTCTTCAGCGTGACGCCGCGGATCTTCAGCGGCTGGAATACATGAGGATACAGGTCATTCTTTATCATAACGCATCGTTCCTTTCGGATGTCGTGTGCTTACATCTGCATGCCGCCGCAGACGGGCAGGGCGCAGCCGGTGATATTGGAAGCCATGTCGGAGCAGAGGAAGGTCACGGCGTCCGCGATATTCGTGGTGGTGCCGAGCTTGCCCATGGGGATGACGTGCTCCATGAGGAACTCCGTGTCCTGCGCGCCGGAGGCTTTGCTGTCGGCCATGAGGTTCGTGCCGTCCGTGGGGCCCGGGCAGATGACGTTCACGCGGATGCCGGCGCGCGCGTTCTCGACGGCCGCTGTCTGAGTGACGGCGATGACGCCGGCCTTGGAGGGACCGTAGGCGCCGAAGCCGGGAGCCATCTTGAGTCCGCCGATGGACGCGGTGTTCACGATGGCGCCGGAGCCCTGCTTGTTCATCTGGATGAGCTCATACTTGAGGCAGTGGAACATACCCGTGAGATTCGTCGCGATGACCTTGAGCCAGTCGCTCTCCGTCACCTCGGTGAGAGGCGCGAAGGGGATGTGCACGCCGTCCGCGCCGCAGCCGGCATTGTTGAAGGCGAAATCCAGAGAGCCGAAGGTCTCGACGGTCTTCTCGATGGCGGCCTTGACGGAGGCCTCGTCCGCTACGTCGCAGGCGACAAAAACGGCCTTGCCGCCGGCTTCCTCCACAAGGCGGACGGTCTCCGCGGCGGCGTCAGGACGGCGGGCTGCAACGGCGACGTTGCAGCCGAGGGAGCCGAAGCGGACGGCCACGGCCCGGCCCATGCCGGAAGCAGCGCCGGTGACGAAGAGGGTTTTGTCTTTGAACTCGGTAAACATGCGTTGATCTCCTTTCAGACGGTTCGGTATATTGTTTTTTATATTCTTTTTCGTAAAAATGCTTCCCATCGTGGCATGGACGTGGTAGGATAGAGAAAAACGCCGGAGGCGTCCCATGGACATTTTGCAGCTGCAATACTTTCAGACCATTGCCCGCCTGGAGAACATCACAAAGGCGTCGGAGCTTCTTTACGTGGCACAGCCCAATCTCTCTGTCAGCATCAAGCGGCTGGAGGAGGATCTCGGGGTCGCCCTGTTTGAGAGACGCAAGGGAAAGATCCGTCTGACGGACACGGGACGCGTTTTCCTGCGATATGTCGACGACGTGCTGGGTCAGCTCGACGAGGCGGTGGAGCAGGTCCGGGAAACGGACCGGCAGGCGGGGGAGAGGCTTCGTGTCGCGAGCGTCATCGTCGATCTCATCGGGGCGTTGCTGCATGATTTTCTTTCGGCGCACCCGGACGTCTCGGTCCGTCAGTTCAACTGCCGGAACAGTGAGGTGACGGAAAAGGTCCAGAACGGTGACGCGGACTTCGGCTTCGTATTCGGCGCGCCCTCCGGTGCGGGCCTTGAATACATTGAGATCGACCGGTGCGAGCGTGTGGTCCAGCTTGCGAAGGACCATCCTCTGGCGGACCGGGCGATCGTATCCCTCCGGGATCTTGCCGGGGAGCGGCTCATCTGCAATCATGCCAGGGACGACGAGGAGATCATCCGCGAGCTCCATCGCAGCCGACGCCTGCGGGCGGAGCCCTTCTATGAGTGCGACGACCAGCGCGTGGAGATCAGCATGATCACGCGAAGCCGCGGTGTTTCCATCGCGCCGCTGTCGAACACCTTGAAGCTCCTGAACCAGGACCCGACGCTGAATCTGACCTGCGTTCGCATCCGGGAGGAGCTGCCTCCGTCCTGTCTCGGTATGATCCGAAAGAGCGGGACGAGGCTGTCCCGCGCGTCGCTGCAGTTCTACGAGCTCGTCCATCGGTTTTTCGAGCAGGAGAAGGAGATCGCGAACCGATACGCCGCCGGGCTTCCGCCGCGCTAAAGCTTACATTAATAATATATCATTGTTTTCCGGCGGAGCAAAATACGAAATGCCCATGTTTGCTATATGATAATTTATATATATTCGTCGAAAAACGACCCTCGGACATGCGTCCGAGGGTCTTGAATTCTGTGTGGATCACAGCATCGCGGCGGGGTCGAAGTATTCTAGATCCAGCGCCTCGGCGACAGCGGCGAAGGTGCACTTGCCGTCCAGAGTGTTGATGCCCTTCATCAGGCCCGGATCTTCCTTGCAGGCGGCTGCGAGACCCTTGGTGGTCAGCTTGATGCCATAGGAGAGAGTGGAGTTGACGAGAGCCTCGGTGGATGTGCGAGGAACGGCGCCGGGGATGTTTGCGACGCAGTAGTGCATCACGCCGTCCACCTCATACACGGGTTCGTCGTGGGTGGTCGGATGGGTAGTCTCGAAGCAGCCGCCCTGGTCCACGACGATGTCGACGACGACGGCGCCCTTTTTCATGACCCGCAGGTCGCCGCGCTTGACGAGCTTCGGAGCCGAACGTCCGGGAGCGAGCAGGACGCAGCCGATAACGAGGTCGGCCTTGGCGAGGGCCTTTAAGAGGTTGTCACGGCTCGAATACAGCGTGGTGATCTGCGAGCCGAAGACCTCGTCGAGGTAGCACAGCCGGTTGTGGTTTATGTCGAGGATGGTGACGCGCGCGCCGAGGCCGAGGGCCATGCGGCAGGCGTTGATGCCGGCGTTGCCTCCGCCGAGGATGACAACGTCCGCCTTGTCGCAGCCGGGTACGCCGCCGAGCATGACGCCGCGGCCGCCGTAGGTCTTCTCGAGATATTTGGCACCCTCGATGACGGCGGTGCGGCCGGCGATCTCGCT
This sequence comes from uncultured Oscillospiraceae bacterium, assembly GCA_905234575.1. Lineage (GTDB taxonomy): Bacteria > Bacillota > Clostridia > Oscillospirales > Oscillospiraceae > CAJOIG01. The sequence goes on along the minus strand of CAJOIG010000059.1, from coordinate 2,612 downwards.
CATGCAGTACAGGCAGGGAAGACTGCCCCGGGTATCCTGGATGGTCTCGTAGGCCATGGCGGTGACGCCGGATTCCATAAGAGCTTTCGTAAGGGGTTCGTCCGCGGCCAGGTGGAAGTAGGTGAAGATGATGAGGCCCTTGCGGAAATACTTGTACTCGCTTTCCAGAGGCTCCTTGACCTTTACGATGAACTCGGACTTGTCCCAGACCTCCTGCGCCGTGTCGAGGATGATGCCGCCATTTTCGATGAATTCGGCGTCCTCGAAGCCGGAGCCGAGACCCGCGCCTTTTTCAACATAGACGGTGTTGCCGGCGGCGACATACGCACCGACCGCACCGGGCGTCAGACCTACACGGAACTCGTTGTTTTTGATTTCCTTGGGCAGACCGACAATCATGATGTTTTCCTCCATATAAGTGTTTTTTGGGTATTTTCCGAAAAAACATGACGTTTGAGAATGCAATTTCTGTATCCTCTGCCTATAGTTTACCACGGCTTTCGGGAAACATCAAGTCAATCTTCTAACGGGGAAACGCTGTTTTGTCTTGAAATCAAAACATCAATCGTTTATAATTAAAATACTGGTATAATAAGTAAAAATCTACACTTCGGGCGAAAGGCCACCGGCATATCCGGAGCGATCCGTTCGAACAGGGAGGGCGACCAATGACTATCCAGGAGCTATACGCCGAGATCGGCGGCAACTATGACCAGGCAGTCCGCGTCATGAAGATGGACAAGCTCATCGACCGATACATCCGCAAGCTCCGTGCGAGCAGCGTCGGGGATTCCCTGGCCGAGGCCGGCGAAAGCATGGACGCGACAAAGCTCTTTGAGAGCGCCCACGCGATGAAAGGCGTCTGCGCGAACCTGGGTCTGGACACCCTGGCTTCCGCCGCGGGTGCGGTGACGGAGGAGTTTCGGCCCGGCAATCCCCGCCGCCTCTCGGACGACGAGGTCCGCGCCAAGGTGGACGACATCACGGCTCTCTTCCGGAAGACCGTCGATACGATCCGTCAGTATGAGGAGGGCGTCTGAGCCCACATGAGTTTATCTGGGTATCATTTCCGAATGGAAGGATCTGATTAGCATGGACGAAGATGGCAAGAAGGGCGTTCTGACCCGGTATCTGTCTCCTCTCGGCGCGTGGGCGCTTGCTTTCGGCTGCAGCGTGGGCTGGGGCTCCTTTGTCATGCCCGGCACCACGTTCCTGCCCACGGCGGGACCCCTGGGATCCGTGCTCGGCATTGCGCTCGGCGCGGTCCTCATGCTCATCATCGGTGCGAACTACCACTATATGATGAACCGCCTGCCGGGCGCCGGCGGCACCTACGCGTATGCCGCCATGACCTTCGGCCATGACCACGGCTTTCTGAGTGCGTGGTTTCTGGTACTTACTTATGTCGCGATCATCTGGGCCAACGCCACCGCGCTACCTTTGATCGCGCGGAACCTCCTGGGGGACATGTTCCAGATTGAGCCGCATTACGTCGTTGCGGGATATACCGTTTACATGGGCGAGGTCCTGCTCGCTCTTACGGCGACGGTGCTGGCGGCTCTTGTGTGCCTCCGGCGGCGTCTGGCCATCTGGGTGCAGATCGTCATGGCTGTTATTCTGTTCGCGGGCGTCACCACGGGCGTCGTGGCCGCGGTCGTCTCCCCGGAGGCGACGCCCGTCAGCTTCACCCCGGCCTTCTCACCGGAGCACACCCCGGTCTCCGGTGTATTTACCGTCCTGGCCCTGGCGCCCTGGGCGTACGTGGGCTTTGAGTCGATCTCCCATTCCTCGGGGGAGTTCACTTTCCCGGTGAAAAAGAGCTTTCGGATCCTTGCCGTCGCTGTGGTGACGGGTGGCTTCGCCTACGCCGCTCTTGTGATCCTGGCGTCCTCCGTTCTGCCGGCGGGCTGCTCCTCCTGGACGGACTATATTTTCCATCTCGGGGAGTACGGCGGAATCCAGGGCCTTCCCACGTTCTTTGCCGCGGAGACGCTGATGGGCCGCGTGGGCCCCGTCCTTCTCGGCTTTACCACCGTCGGCGGCATCGTCACGGGACTCATCGGCAACACCGTCGCCGCAAGCCGCCTGCTGTATGCGCTCGCAGAGGACGAGCTGCTTCCAGACTGGTTTGGCAGGGTGGACGAGAAGTCCGGCGCACCGAAAAACGCGATCCTGTTTCTGCTTGCCGTGTCGGTCATTCTGCCTTTGTTTGGACGCACGGCCATCTCCTGGATCGTGGATGTCACCACGGTCGGCGCGACCATCGCCTATGCCTACGCCTCGGCCTCTGCCTTCAGCATGGCGCGCTCCGAGAAAAACCGCCTCTATACCGTCACAGGCGGAGCGGGGCTTGCCGTCTCGCTGGTGTTTCTTCTGTACTTCCTGGTGCCGAACCTTCTTTCGGTGACGACGCTCTCCACGGAATCCTACCTCATCCTTGCGGCGTGGGGCATCCTGGGCTTTTTCTTCTATATGTATCTCTTCCGTCGGGACGATAAACATCGCCTCGGACGGTCCACCATTTCCTGGATCGTTCTCCTCGCGCTCATTATCTTCACCTCCACGGTGTGGATGCGCCAGGCGACGCAGACGGCGACGGAGCAGGCCATCGG
>CAJOIG010000058.1 GCA_905234575.1 uncultured Oscillospiraceae bacterium | reverse complement strand
TGAAATCCGGCTGCACGACCGTTTTCGACCACCACTACGTTTTTCCAAAAGACGCCGGCGATCTTTTGGGCGCGCAGGTCTCCGCGGCGGAGCATCTGGGCGTGCGGATGCACCTGTCCCGCGGAAGCATGGACCGCTCTCAAAAGGACGGCGGCCTGCCTCCGGACAGCGTCGTGCAGACCGTGGACGAGATCCTCCGGGACAGCCGGGACGCCGTGGAGCGCTTCCACGACACAGCTTTCGGATCGATGTGCCGGGTGGCTCTGGCGCCGTGCTCGCCGTTTTCCGTATCGGAGACGCTGCTGCGGGAGAGCGCGGCGCTGGCGCGCAGCCTTGGCGTGCGCCTCCACACCCATCTGTGCGAGACAAAGGACGAGGAGCGCTACACCCTCGAGACCGTCGGGCTGCGCCCCGTGTCGTATATGGAGCGTCTGTGCTGGCTGGGGCCGGACGTATGGTACGCCCACGGCATCCATCTGAACGATGAGGAGATCGAACTGCTTGCCCGGACCGGCACGGGCGTGTGTCACTGCCCGATCTCAAATATGAAGCTCAGCTCCGGCGTCGCCCGGGTGCCGGAACTGCTGGAGGCAGGTGTGCCTGTCGGTCTTGGCGTGGACGGCAGCGCCTCGAACGACGGCTCGAACCTCCTGGAGGATCTGCGGGTCTGCTATCTGCTCCACCGCCTGACCTACGGTGATCGTGCTCCGTCCGGGTACGACGTGCTGAAGCTCGCAACGCTCGGCAGCGCAAGGCTCCTGGGTCGGGAGGCGGAGATCGGCAGTCTGGAGCCCGGTAAATGCGCAGATTTGTTCCTCCTGCGGAAGGACCGTCTGGAACTGGCGGGAGCCTGCCGTGACCCGAAGGCGTTGCTGGGCACCGTGGGCTTCAAGGGCCCCGTGGACGTCACCGTCGTCCACGGCCGCGTGGTCGTCGAGAACGGACGCCTCGTGAACATCGACGAGGACCGCCTCGTCCGCGCCGCGGAAGCGGAGGTAGACCGCTACCTCCGGGCGCTGTAAAATAATAGAAGCGCCGATAATTGACATAGCTCGCGCAGAAAGGAAATGTAATGTCCTTAGAAAGCTTTTTTCAGGATCCAATGAGAGCCTTATACATCCTCTTTGAAATCTGTATCGCCGCTTTGATATTACTCATTCTTTTTTCAGCACTGAGAAAATACCGAATAAAGCAGATGATCACAGCCCTGGCGAACAACGCTGCTGAAATGACGCCGCAAGAATTTATGGAAATGCGTCGTACATCTCTTGGGGGCAGAGGACATAAAAGTATTGCGTTGTCCATGAATTATGTAGGCGTATATATCCTGCATAATAAGACCAGAAACCTCTATTATGTGGGCCAGGGAAAACAGGTGCTAAACAGGGTTAATGCTCATTTTACCGGCCATGGAAACGGTGATGTATACGCTGACTATAAGCACGGAGATTCATTCACGATTCGAACCATTGCACTTGCTAACAGTGGGTTTGCTTCATTAAATGAATTGGAGCGATATGCAATTGAATACTACGACGCATACCGACACGGCTATAACAAAACGCGGGGAAATCGAGGATAATAGATGTGAAGAAAAAACCTCTCACGGCGGAAGATTTTCCCCGTGAGAGACGCTTTTTATACGAAAACATATCCCTGGAACGACTGGATTCGGGCTTGCAGCCACGTCAGCGCCTTCAGGATGGGGGCCGGAAAGGTCTGCGCCGCAAGATCGGGCAGAACATAATAGATCATGACGCCGATTCCGGCAACGACCACAAGAGCAACGATCAACAGGCTCAGCAATTCGCCGAGGACACTTTGCGAGGTCACGCTCACCCTATGATTGCAATGCGAGCACTTAAACGAATACGACTTGCTCCGGCTCGGTACGGTGCCCTGCGTCAATTGTCCGCAGTGTGGGCAGGTTGCTTCGACCCACCGATGCCTGGGGCGCTGCGGCGGCGTGTACTGCGGAGCGTTCTGCGACCCGGACGACTGGACCGTCTGCGTCTTGCGGCGCGGAGGCTCCACCTCGTTCCACATGGCGTCGGCGGCCTCCTGACGGCGGCGTTTCTTTTCATCCTCTTTTATCTTCTTCCGATACCATTCGCGCTCGTACATGCTCATGGTCTTCCCTCCGCATTCCGTCAAAACGAGCGTCCTTCCCGGACCAAGCATAGTATAACAAAGCAATTCAATTATTGTCAACGCATTGAGCCTTTCAACGCGATCGGCCGGGACCCGAAAGCCCCGGCCGGTGTAAGCGAGGAAGACGCAGTATTCCCCGGATGCTTGTTGACCGCCCGGCTGGCACTCCGAGCGGTCAACGTTTTTTGACCTGCAATAAGGGCTGACCGTCAAAAAACGGCGCTCCTTTGTATCTTCATTATACTCATCTTCCCGTTCCCCGTCAACCACGAGCCGCCCATTCCGCGGTATCCTTTCGGGTTCCTCCAAAATCCGTCCCTGGAGCGGGGCGAAGTTTGACGAAACTCACGATGGCGCGCGGACCGCGTTTTTAGTATACTGAACCTATACGAGACTTGTCAACGAGGAGTACGCTCACCATGTCCGACCTCTGGCGCTATCTCATCGTCTGTCCCCTGGTGTTCCTCGGCGGGTACGTGGACGCCGTGGCGGGGGGCGGCGGGCTCATTTCCCTGCCGGCGTACCTGATCGCGGGACTTCCGGCCCACGCGGCCATCGGCACGAACAAGGTAAGCTCTGCCATGGGCACGACACTGACGACCTATAAATTCTGGAAGAAGGGCTACATCGACTGGAGGCTGGGCCTGCTCTGCGCCGTACTGGCTTTGGCAGGGTCCACCGGCGGCGCGAACCTCGCGCTTCTCGTGTCGGACCGGGTATTCAAGATCCTTCTTCTGTTCATCCTGCCCATCACGGCGTTGTACGTCTTCCGCTCGAAGAGCCTCGAAACCGCGGGGAAGGACCCGTTGTCCCCGGGGCGGACCGCCCTCATCGCCGGGGTCTGCGCCCTCGTCATCGGCGTGTACGACGGGTTTTACGGCCCCGGCACCGGGACCTTCCTCCTGTTGCTTCTGACGGGCCTTGCGCGCATGGACCTGAATTCCGCCGCGGGTACGACGAAGGTCATTAACCTCTCCACGAACATCGCCGCCCTCGTGACGTATCTTATAAACGGCAAGGTCGTCCTCGTCCTGGGCCTGGTGGCCGGTATGTTCGGCATCGCGGGCAACTGGCTCGGCGCGAACAGCTTTTCAAAAAACGGATCGAAGATCGTGAAGCCCCTCATCGGCGTGGTGCTTTCCATCTTCTTCGTCCGCATCCTGTGGGAGCTTCTGTCCGGCGCATGAAAACCGCATAAAAATTTCCCGCCGAATCAAAGGGATCCGGCGGGGCTTTCTGTATCCTCAGGCGTATTTTTCCACGAGGGCCACAATGGTATCGAGGCTGTAGAAGTTCTCGGGCAGGATCTCCCGGGAGGGGATGTCGATGTCGAGCTCGTCGTTGAGCTCGTTGACCATCGCCACCACCGCGAAGGAGTCGATGATCTTGTCGGCCACGAGATTGACCTCGTTTTCAAAGTCCACGTCGGGGACGACGTCGAGCAGGATCTCCAGCACTTGTTCTCTCATGGTTCGGTTCCTCCAATGAATAAATATTTATTGAATTTGGATGTTATTTCGCGCCCTTGCGAGCGGCGGCGCGCTCCCTGCGGGCGGCCTCCGAGGCCTCGAGCTCTTTGCATTTTTCGAGAATGCCCCGATCGCGCTCCTTGATACGCTTGGCGGGACAGCCGACGTAAACGCCCCAGGGCTCCGTGGACCTCGACACCATCGCGTGGGCGCCGAAGGAGCAGCCCTCCCCGATGGTGACGCCCGGCAGAACCACGCTGTGGGTGGCGATGAGGACGTGCTTGCCGATGATGACGGGCTCCTCCGTCAGGTTGCGGAAGCGCGGCGGAATGGTGGGGTTATTCATGTACGGCCCGACGTAGTCGTCGGTGATGCCGTAGAAGGAGCAGTGGGACGAGATGCCCGCGTAATCGCCGATCTCGATGCGGGATTCGCCGGAATACAGCTCGCAGTTCGAGCTGATGTGGATGTGGTTCCCGATCTTTATGGTGCCGTTCAAAATGGTGAAGTCGTCGATCTCCACGTCGTCGCCGATCTCGATCTGGTCGGTGTGGTAGATCTTGCAGGTGCGGCAGATCAAAACGCGCTTGCCGAGCTTCTTGAAGCCCATCTCCCGAAGCTCTTTGTTGGAAAAATAGTCGATGTCCATGGTTTCTCTCCCTTACTTTGGTGTATTGAGCGGATCGAGCCGTATATGTTCGCGCGCGACGTGCGCGCCGGTTTTCTCGGATACGATCACCACCGCCGGGGCGTCCCGGCTGAGCAGGAAGGCAAAGCCCTCGTTGATGGAGTAGGCCCCCGTGCGCATGAAGGCCAGCACGTCGCCGAGCTTGGGCGCGGGCATGGAGACACGGCGGACCAGCACATCGTTCGGCGTGCAGAGGCTGCCGCAGATGCACCAGTCCTCCGGTTCGCCGTACATCCCGGTGAGACGGCGGATGTCCGGCACCTGGGTTCCCTTCATCTGCCCGTCGTAGTTCATCTGATGCAGGCCGCCGTCCACGATCGCGTAGTGGTAGCCGCAGTTGGTCTTTGTGTCCATCACCGTGGTGAGGTACGCCCCGCAGGTCGCGGCAAAGAACCGCCCCATCTCCACGGTGAGGGCATATTTCTCGCCGAAGGGGCGAATGACCGCCGCCGCTTCATCCAGGAGGGCCTCCTCCGAGGCGTCCGGGTCCTCGCCGAAATAGTCGATCCAAAGACCGGGACCGTACTCCATGCGGGAAAATGCGATCCCCGCCTCCTCCTTCACGCGGGCGGCCAGGGCGTCGAGCTTTTCAAGCTCCCGGCCGATCAGGGTCGGGCGCTTTTTCAGCGTGCCGGAGAAATAGTGCAGACCCACGAAATCGATGTGGGGATACTCGGCGTGGCGTTTCGCCAGCTCCACGATAAGGTCCTCATCCATGCCGAACTGATTGTCGCTGGTCAGGCGCATGAGGACGGGAACGGTGATTCCCCGATCCGCCGCCGCGGCCTCGATGTGTGTCAGATGAAGGGGACTCTCCGAGGTAAACACGTCCACGCGGTCATCCATGGCCCGATCCACGCAGTCCCGCGTCTTGTTGACGCCGGAGAACACGATGCTCCGCAGGTCCGCGCCGGCATTTTCGCACACGGTCAGCTCGCCGGGCGAACAGACCTCGAGATGCCCGATGCTCGCGGGCAGGCAGCGAAGAAGGAACGGGTTCGCCTTCATGGAGTAGCACAAAGCGATCTTCTCGCCCAAAGCAGCCTTCACCCGGTCGGCCCGAGCTTGGAAGGCGTCGGCATCAAAGACATAGAGCGGCGTACCATATACGCGGGCGAGCTCCAGAAGCTTGTCGTTACTCAGCATAGAAAAACCTCACAGCATGGTTTTGAGAAGGGGCCGGTCGATCTTACCGTTGGCGTTCAGCGGCATGTCATCGAGGAGGACGAGCTTTCGCGGCAGCATGTAGTCCACCAGCCGGTCGCCCAGGGCGGCGTTCAGATCCCGGAGCTTCAGGTCCGGGATCTCCCGCGACGTGACGAAGGCCGTGATGCGTTCGCGCCCGGCGTTGTACAGCACACAGGCCCGGTCGATGAAGGGCAGAGCGTTCACGGCGGCCTCGATCTCCCCCAGCTCGATGCGGTAGCCCTTGTATTTGATCTGGGCGTCGCTGCGGGCGAGGAACACGAGGTTCCCGTCCTCGTCGTACCGCGCCCAATCCCCCGTGTGCAGGACCCGGGTGGGGACGCCGTCAAGATCGATGGTCTCGAAGGTCTTCGCCGTGCGCTCCGGGTCGCCGAGGTACTCGTCTGCAAGTGCTTTGCTCGCCACCAGCATCTCGCCGCGATCGGGAACGAGCTTACCGTCCTCCATGAGAAGGATCCGGGAATTGCCGAGAGGCTTTCCGATGGGAAGCGCCGCCGGAAGAGGCGCATCCTTCGGGATGGGATACAGCGCCGCCACGCCGGCGAGCTCCGACGAGCCGTATAGGTTGATGTACTCGATGTCCGGCAGGGCGTCCCGCCAGACCTGCAGGTCCTTGATGGGGAAAACCTCCCCCACGAAGGCGACTCGCCGCAGGGTCGTGGGAAGGATGTCCCGGAAGGTGCGGAGCCGCGCTACCACGGCGAGGGCAGACGGCACCCAGGAGATGAAGGTCACCTGCTTTTCGTTCAGGTACTCGATGAGCGTAACGGGAAAGACGAATTTCTCCGACGGGATGATCTCGAGCCGTGAACCCGTTCGGAGCATAAGGTAGATGTCCTTCGCCGAAGCGTCGAAGCAGAAGGGCGTCTGGTTTCCGAGGATCTCCTCCGGACCGAATCCGAGCTCCCGGACGTAGGCCTCGACGAAGTCCACGACGGAGCCGTGGCTCTTGCGGATTCCCTTGGGTTCGCCGGTGGAGCCGGAGGTATAGATGAGGTACAGCGTGTCCTGTCCGGTAACATGGATGTCCGGACGCTCGTCCGAGACGGGAAAAGCGACGTCCAGGCGCTCATAGGAGCAGCCTTCATCGGCCCCGTCATACTCTCCATCGGCAAAGCCGAGGATGCGGCTGACCCCGGCGTGGCGCAGGATGTGCCGGATCTTCTCGTCGGGCGCGTCGGGGTTCAGGGGGACGTAAAAGTTCCCGGAGACGGCGCAGCCGAGCATGGCGGCGATGACCTCCGCCTTACGTTGTGCGTAGAGCCCAACGGCCTTCCCGCGGATCCCCTGAGACAGCAGGTGGTTCCCGAGCCCCCAGGCCATGCGGCGAAGCACCGAAAACGTAAGCTCCTGCGTACCGTCCGCCACGGCAACGCTCTCACAAAACGCCTCTGCCGAGGCATCCAGATAATCGATGACAGTCTCCACCGGGTCCCATCTCCCCTTCCTTCGTTCAGCTTCCCATTCTACCCCCGCTCGCGGACGCCTGTCAAGTCCTGCTCCGGAAAGGTGCAATTCCCCGATTTCCATATTTTTGGGTTGAATATCTGTGGATTTTGCTGTATTATAAATAAGTTGCATATAGATTTTTTTGTCGGTCCTGCATCCCAGGCCGGCGGGGAGGTAATGGCCTTTGAAAAAGAACCTTCTTATCATCATAATCCCGGTGCTGCTTCTCTGTGCCCTTCTCTGCGCCTGCGGCGACGTGTCCGTGACCATTGACGGCGTGGACCCCGGCGCGAGCTGTGCCTTTGGTCTGACTTACAGCGGGAACCAGGGCAACGCCTTCAGCGACAGCCCCCAGGGCAACTATCCCGCGGGGACGGAGATTACCGCTCACGCGGTCCCCTCGGACGGCTCGGCGTTTTTCTGCTGGACGGCCGGCGGAACGCTGGAGGACGGCGGCGTGCCCGTCTCCTACGCCAAGGACTATACCTTTTCCATCACGGAGGACACCTGGCTCTTTGCCAACTTCCGGGAACACACCTCTGCGCTTGTCCTCTACCACGCGAACGGCGGTACGGTGACGGCGGACGAGCCCTCCGCCATCGAGACCGCGTCTGCGGACGAGTACTTCGACGACTTTTCTCTCGCCTACTACCTTTATCCCAACAGTCTGGCGGAGATGGGGAATTTCGCCCGGGAGGGCTATGTCCTCGTCGGCTACAACACCGAACCCGACGGCTCCGGCGAATTCTACAACGTCGGCGGCAAGGTCTTCGAGGACACCGACGGCGTCATCGAGCTCTGGTGCGTCTGGAAGGAAGAATCCCCGGCGGACGACTTCAGCTTCGAGTATGACCGGTCCTATGGCGGCTGGGCCGTGAATTCCTATATCGGCCATGACGAGGACGTCTGCATCCCCGCAAGCTACAACAACGAACCCGTGGTCGGCGTCGCGTCCGGCGCTTTCTCCGGGAATACCGACGTAAAAAACCTCGTCTTCCCCTCCACCATACGCTACATCCGGGATTATTCCTGCAACAGCATGACAAATCTTGAGGCTGTCGCGATGTTCGACTCCCTCGACTACGTCTCCGACGCTTCCTTTGACGGCGACGCCTCCCTTACGAGCTGCTTCTTCGGAGCTGCCACCCTGCCGCGCTATTCGAACTGGTTCAACAACCACACAAAAAAGATCGAGATCATGAACTACTGGAAGGACTCCGACCGGCCGCTCATGATCATCCTCGGCGGCTCCTCCACGACCTACGCTGTAGACGCGGAGCAGCTCGAGAGCCTCCTTGACCGCGATTATCTTGTCCTCAACTGCGGATCGAACGGCGCAAACCTCTTCAACATGACGAGCCGCTGGGCCATGCACTTCCTGCGGGAGGGGGATTTCCTCCTCCAGATCCCGGAATACAGCTTCTGGCAGTTCGGCGGCGTGGAGTGCCGCTGGGAGAGCTTCCGCTCCTTCGAGAGCTGCTACAACATCTTCTCCTGGGTCCCGGTGTACATGTTCACCAAGTACTTCGATTCCTTCCACGACTTCCTGGACGCACGGCGCAGCCAGACGGAGTACACCTATGAGGATTACGTCTCGAACCTCGCGCCGAACGGCTACTATGACAACCAGGGCACGCTGACCGTTGTGACGAAGCCGAACGGCTCGCCCACCTTCTGGCAGGGCCGCAGCATCGGCTTCTACGGCATCGACTACACCGGCGAGCCGTGGTTCTATGACTTTATGGCAGACTGCTGCAACTACCAGTATGCCAAACTGGATGAAATGGGCGTCGATTACGCGATGGCCTTCACCCCTCTCAACCGCAACTCCCTGACCTACGAATGGCAGACGGACGAACTCATCGAGGAGTGGGAGGACTACATCGCCTCGAAGCTCAACATCGACATTATCAGCGATATGCAGGAGAACATCCTCGATCCCGAGGTCTTCTTTGATGACGACTATCACCTGGCCGCGCCTGCCCGCGCAGAATATACCGAGCATCTCGCGGCCGACCTCAACGCCTACTTTGCCGCCATGGACGGCAAGGGCGAATAAGCATCAACAACCAATTCGGAGGAGACCCATGTCCACCGCTTTGTCCACTGTCCTCATCCTGGCCGCCGTGTCCGGCGT
>CAJOIG010000057.1 GCA_905234575.1 uncultured Oscillospiraceae bacterium | reverse complement strand
AAAAGATTATGGATTTGGGCAAAATCACAAAATAACAGTTGACAATCGAGACTTCAGTGATAAAATATTATCAAGAGATTACGAAAGTATTACGTCCCTCGTGCCCTTCGGCGCGGGGGACATGGTACGGAATCTCACGATTAAAGCATCGCTGGATGCAAAAATAGAAAAGGAGATATGCACAATGAAAAAGATGTTGGCTCTGGTCCTTGCGCTCTGCATGGTCCTGGCTCTGACCGCCTGCGGCGCAAGCTCCGACGTTACGGCGAAGCTCGATGAGATCAGCACCGCCCTCAAGGGCGTGCAGAGCTCTCTCGACGCGCTGAATTCCGGCGCCCCCGCGCCCGCCGCTCCTGCCGCTCCCGCGGAGGACGACGCCCCCGCTGCGCCCGCCGGCGAAGGCAAGGTCTACTACCTGAACTTCAAGCCGGAGTTCGACGGCGCTCTCCAGACCCTCGCCGCGGACTACACCGCCGAGACCGGCGTGCCCGTGAAGGTCGTCACCGCCGCTGCCGGCACCTACGGCGACACCCTGACCGCCGAGATGTCCAAGTCCGAGGCCCCCACCCTCTTCGTCCTGACGAACGACGCCATGGTGGACGAGTGGGGCGACTATGCGATGGATCTTGCCGGCACCCCCGTGGCCGAGCAGGCCGTGACGGACGACTACAACCTCTTCAGCCCGGACGGCGCTCTGGTCGGCCTCGGCTACTGCTATGAGTCCTACGGCATCATCACGAACAAGGCCCTCCTGGAGGAGGCCGGCTACTCCGTGGCCGACATCACCGACTTCGCCTCCCTGAAGGCCATCGCGGACGACATCCACGCCCGCGCGGACGAGCTGGGCTTTGACGCCTTCGCCCCCAACGGCCTGGACGGCAGCTCCTCCTGGCGCTTCTCCGGCCACCTGGCCAACATGCCGCTCTTCTATGAGTATCGCGACAAGGGCCTCAACGTCGGCGCCATGCCCGAGACCATCGACGGCACCTACCTCGACAACTTCCGTCAGATCTGGGATCTCTACATCGACGACTCTTCCGCCGATAAGACGTCCCTGACCACCTCCACCGGCGACGAGGCCGAGGCCGCCTTCGGCAACGGCGAGGCCGTGTTCTATCAGAACGGCACCTGGGAGTTCGGCAACCTGACCGGCACCTTCGGCATGGATCCTGCGACCATTACCATGATCCCCATCTACTGCGGTGTGGACGGCGAGGCTGACGCGGGCCTCTGCTCCGGCACCGAGAACCACTGGGCCGTCAACGTCAACGCCTCCGACGCCGACAAGCAGGCCACCCTCGACTTCCTGTACTGGCTCGTGACCTCCGACGAGGGCACCCAGACCCTGGCCGATGAGCTGGGCGCCGTGCCCTTCGCCGCCGCGAAGACCCCCGAGAACGTCTTCTGCGCCGCCGCGAACGAGCTGACCGCCGCCGGCAAGTACAACGTCGCCTGGGCCTTCAACGACACGCCGAACGTCGACTCCTGGCGCGGCACCGTCGTCACCGCCATGGCCGCCTACTCCGCGGACCAGAGCGACGCCAACTGGGAGCAGGTCGTCTCTGCCTTCGTGGACGGCTGGGCCATCGAGTGGGCCACCGTCAACGGCTGACGCCATCCTTCCCTGAACGCAGACCCATGAGCGGGGCGGGCTTTTCGCCCGTCCCGCTTTTTTATTCTATACAGAGAGGGTGAGCCTTTTGCGAAAAAAGAAAGCGAAAAAGATCGAAGGATCCGCCGTGAACAGCGTGCTGATCCGCCGTCCCATCCGGCGCTGGTTCCCCCTGTTCATCCTGCCGACCTTCGCCTGCTTCTGCATCGGCTTCGTCTGGCCGTTCCTGCAGGGCATCTATCTGTCCTTCTGCAATTTCAATACGCCCCGCGACGCGAAATGGGTGGGCTTTTCCAACTATGTCAAGGCCTTCTCCGACGCGGGCTTCCAGCACGCCTTCTGGAACACGGCGGGCTTCGCCGTGGTGTCCATCATCCTCATCAACGTCCTCGCCTTCGCCATCGCCTACGGCCTGACCCAGAAGATCCGCGGCGCGAACCTCTTCCGCACGGTCTTCTTCATGCCGAACCTCATCGGCGGCGTCGTCCTGGGCTATATCTGGTCCATGATCTTCGACGCCATCCTGAAGGGCTACAGCACCTATCTCACGGCGAACGCGACCTACGGCTTCTGGGGCCTCGTCATCCTGGTGGCCTGGCAGCAGATCGGCTACATGATGATCATCTACATCGCGGGCCTGCAGGCGATCCCCGAGGATCTCAACGAGGCCGCGACCATCGACGGCGCGACCCGCTGGCAGACCCTCACGAACGTGACGATCCCCAACATGATGCCGTCCATCACCATCTGCACCTTCCTGACGCTGACGAACTCCTTCAAGCTGTTCGACCAGAACCTCGCTCTCACCGGCGGCGCGCCCTCCGTCATTATGAACGGCGCGAAGGTCAACATGACGGAGCTCCTCGCGCTGAACATCTACTCCACCTATAACATCAGCAAGAACTGGCACGGCGCGGCCCAGGCCAAGGCCGTGGTCTTCTTCCTGCTGGTGGCCGCTCTTGCCATCGCCCAGCTCACCGCGACCCGCTCGAAGGAGGTGCAGGCATGATGAAGCCGAAATCCCGCTATTCCACGCTGAGCACGATCGTTACCGTGGTGTTCATCGCGCTGTGCCTCGTGTGGATCGTCCCGGTCCTTGAGGTGTTGGTGAACTCCTTCAAGACGAACGCCGCCGTCAACACGAACGCCTTCGCCCTGCCCACCGCCGAGAGCTTCGTCGGCTTCGACAATTACGTCAAGGGCATGACCTTCGGCAACTATCCGTTCCTGAAGTCCGTTGGCTTCTCCCTGTTCATCACGGTGGTGTCCGTCGTGCTCATCCTGCTGTTCACCTCCATGAGCGCGTGGTACATCGCCCGCGTGAACAGCGGATTTGCGAAATTCTTCTATTACCTCTGCCTGTTCTCCATGATCGTCCCCTTCCAGATGGTCATGTTCACCCTGACCTTCACGGCGGACCAGCTCAAGCTGAACACCCCTTGGACCATCCCCATCGTCTACCTCGGCTTCGGCGCGGGCCTTGCGATCTTCATGTTCGTGGGCTTCGTCAAGAGTCTGCCCCTCGAGATCGAGGAGGCCGCCGCCATCGACGGCTGCGGGCCGGTGCGGACCTTCTTCAGCGTGGTCCTGCCGATGCTCAAGCCCACCCTCATCTCCGTCGGCATCCTGGAGGTCATGTGGGTCTGGAACGACTACCTGCTGCCGTACCTCGTGCTGGACCGCACGAAGTACATGACGATCCCCATCCACGTCCAGTACCTCAAGGGCAGCTACGGCTCCGTGGACCTCGGCGCGACGATGGCGGTCATCATGCTGTCCATCATCCCCATCATCATCGTCTACATCTTCTGCCAGAAGCACATCATCAAGGGCGTCGCCGCCGGCGCCGTGAAAGGATAAGAGACCCCTATGGAACTGACCCGAAGCGCCGGCATCCTGCTGCCGATCTCCGCGCTGCCCTCCCCCTATGGGATCGGCACGCTGGGCAAGGCTGCCTTTGACTTCATCGACTTTCTCGCCGCCGCCGGGCAGACGTATTGGCAGGTCCTGCCCGTCGGCCCCGTGAGCTACGGCGATTCCCCCTACCAGAGCTTTTCGAGCTTTGCCGGGAACCCCTACTATGTGGACCTGGACCGGCTCGCGGAGGACGGCCTCCTCACCCCGCAGGAGGCGTCCGCCCCCGACTGGGGGGACGACCCCGGCCTCGTGGATTACGGAAAGCTCTATGAGCACCGCTTCGACGTGCTGAAGCTCGCCGCCGCCCGGGGCGTGCCCCGGGAGCGGGAGGCCCTGGATGCCTTCCGCCGGGAAAAGCCCTGGCTTGCGGACTACGCACTGTTCATGGCGCTCAAGCGGCATTTCGGCATGCGCCCGTGGCACGAGTGGCCCGACGAGGACGTCCGCCTGCACCGCCCCGGCGCCTGCGCCCGCTGGCGGTCGGCCCTGTGGGAGGATGTGGAGCTGTTTGAGTACATCCAGCTTTTGTTCTACCGCCAGTGGGCGGACCTGCGTGCCTACGCCGCGGAGAAGGGCGTCCGCCTCATCGGGGACACGCCCATCTATGTGGCGCTCGACTCCGCGGACGTCTGGGCGGAGCCCTATTGGTTCCAGCTCGACGAGAGGAACGTCCCGACGGCCGTGGCCGGGGTGCCCCCCGACGCCTTCACGGAGGACGGCCAGCTCTGGGGCAACCCCCTCTACCGCTGGGACGCCATGGAGCGGGACGGCTTCGGCTGGTGGATCCGGCGGCTGGGCGGCGCCTTCGAGCTGTTCGACGTGCTGCGCTTCGACCACTTCCGCGGCCTCGAGAGCTACTGGGCCGTGCCCTTCGGGGAGACGACCGCCAAAAACGGCCGCTGGATCCCCGGGCCCGGGGAGCGGTTCGTCCGGGCGGTCTTCGGCTGGTTCCCGGACAAACCCATCATCGCGGAGGACCTAGGCTACCTCACCCCGGAGGTGCGGTCGCTCCTCGCGTTCTCGGGCTGTCCGGGCATGAAGATCCTGGAGTTCGCCTTCGATCCCCGGGAGCCCTCGGACTATCTGCCCCACACCTATCCCCGGAACTGCGTCTGCTACACCGGCACCCACGACAACGACACCCTGGAGGGCTGGCGGCAGGAGACGGACCCCGAGAGTCTGGCCTTTGCGAAGGCGTACCTCGGCCTCAGCGACGCCGAGGGCTTCGGCTGGGGAATCCTCCGGGGCGGCATGACCTCTGTGGCGGACCTGTTCGTCGCCCAGATGCAGGACTATCTCGGCCTCGGCTCGGAGGCCCGGATGAACACCCCCGGCATCCCCCACGGCAACTGGCGCTGGCGCATGGACGCCGACGCCCTGACGGACGAGCTCGCGGCCCGCATCGCGGCCCTGACGAAGCTCTCCGGACGCTGACACACACGCTGCTTTGGGACGCACGGCTCCGCGCGTCCCCTTTTTGCGGCGTTCTTGGGCAAACCACCACGCTTTTTCGCGGGAAAGCGATAAAGAATTGTGCAGTTTCTCCGATTGACAGCCGGGGGAATGTCTTGTAGAATGAGTGTACAGCCGAATATTGCAGTTAAAGGATAGAGGCGCAGCTGTCATCAGTACGTCCGGTGTCAAGGCATCGCAGAGCCGTTGCCGGGCCGAAAGGGACCGCTGCCGAAGGGAAGAGTCCGCGGTCCTTCCCTGGGCAGACGGAGAATATCCGTTTGACTGCCGCATTTGCGGAGCGCTATGGATTAATTGTGTTTTCTCGCCCGATCGCCGGGCGGCGGAGCCTGTTACATCATGGACAGCGAATGCGGACCGTCGCGTTCGCTGTATTTGTATCCGGTGCAATTTTCGGAAAATATCTGAAAGGAGCATCCTTCCATGAAGTCCAACCCCATTTTCCGCGGCGCCGCCACGGCGCTCATCACCCCGCTCACCGAGGCCGGCGTCGATTTTGACGCCTTCGGGCGGCTCATCGACTGGCAGATCGACGAGGGCATCGACGCCCTGGTCATCGCCGGCACCACCGGCGAGGGCTCCACCCTCACGGACGAGGAGCACCGCGAGGCCATCCGCTTCTCCGTGGAACGGGCCGCCGGGCGCGTGCCCATCATCGCGGGCACCGGCTCGAACGACACGGCCTACGCCGTGGACCTCTCCCGCTACGCCTGCGAGGTCGGCGCGGACGCCCTGCTCGTCGTGACGCCGTACTACAACAAGGCCACCCAGAAGGGCCTCATCGCCATGTACAGCGCCATTGCGGACGCGTCCACGAAGCCCCTCATCCTCTATAACGTCCCCTCCCGCACCGGCGTGAACATCGAGCCCGCCACCTATCTCGCCCTCGCGGAGCACCCGAACATCGCCGCCGTCAAGGAGGCGAGCGGGAACATCTCGAAGATCGTCGAGACCTTCGCCCTCGTGGGGGATAAGCTCGACATTTACTCCGGCAACGACGACCAGATCGTGCCACTCATGGCGATGGGCGGTCTCGGCGTCATCTCCGTGCTGTCGAACGTCATGCCCCGGCAGACGTCGGAGCTCTGCGCGCGCTTCTTCCGCGGGGACGTGGCGGGCAGCGCCGCTTTGCAGACGGAGTATCTTCCCCTCATCAACGCCCTCTTCTCCGAGGTGAACCCCATCCCCGTCAAGGCCGCCATGGCCGCGATGGGCTGGTGCGAGAACGTCGTGCGCCTGCCCCTCACCCCGATGGAGGAGGCCCACTGGCAGCGCCTGCGCTCCCTCATGGCCGCGCAGGGACTTCTGAACTGACAAAGGAGCCGTTATGGACATCATCATCACCGGGGCGAACGGCCGCATGGGCCGGATGCTCGCCCAGGTCATCGAGGACGGCGGGACCCACCGGGTCGCCGCCCGCGTGAGCCCCAGCTACTACACCGACAGCGCCGAGGGGACGTATCCCTATCCCGAGCAGTGCGCGGAGCCCGCGGACGTGGTGATCGACTTCTCGAACCACGCCGGCACCGCCGCGCTCATGGACTGGTGCGCCGCGCGGAAGCTCCCCGCGGTCATCGCCACCACCGCTCACACGGAGGAGGAGCTCGCCGCCATCCGCAAGGCGGCGGAGAGCATCCCGGTGTTCCTTTCCGCGAATATGTCCGTGGGCGTGGCGCTTTTGGCCGACCTCGCGAAGAAGGCCGCGGCGGTGTTCCCCGACGCGGACATCGAGATCATCGAGCGTCACCACAACCAGAAGCTCGACGTGCCGAGCGGCACGGCCCTGCTGCTGGCCCGGCGCATCCGGGAGGCCCGGCCCGACGCGGAGCTCGTGATCGGCCGGCATGAAAACGGCAAGCGCCGCCCGAACGAGATCGGCGTCCACTCCCTGCGCTACGGCAGCGAGGTCGGCACCCACGAGATCCTCCTCTCGAACGGCAGCGAGACCGTCACCCTCAAGCACGAGGCCGAGAGCCGCACCCTGTTTGCCCGGGGCGCCCTCGCCGCGGCGGAGTTTCTGGTCGGAAAGACGCCCGGCCTCTATGACATGCGCGACATCCTGGCCTGAGGAGGTCCATCCATGAACGCACAGGAGATCATCCAGTACATCGCCTCGGCGGAGAAGAAGACCCCCGTCAAGGTCTATATCCGGGAGAAGGAACCCATCGACTACGGCGACGCGAAGGTGTTCGGCGCCGGGGACAAGGTCGTCTTCGGCGACTGGCGCGCGCTGGGTCCCATCCTGGAGGCCAACCGGGAGAAGATCGACGACATCGTGATCGAGAACGACCGGCGCAACAGCGCCCTGCCCCTCCTGGACCTGAAGGACATCCCCGCCCGCATCGAGCCGGGCGCCCTCATCCGGGACGAGGTCACCATCGGCAAAAACGCCGTCATCATGATGGGCGCCGTGCTGAACATCGGCGCCGTCGTGGGGGAGGGCACGCTCATCGACATGGGCGCGGTCCTCGGCGGACGCGCCACCGTCGGTAAGAACTGCCACATCGGCGCGGGCGCGGTGCTCGCGGGCGTCATCGAGCCCGCCTCCGCCACCCCCGTGATCGTGGAGGACGGGGTCCTCGTGGGGGCGAACGCCGTCCTCATCGAGGGCGTGCACGTCGGCAAAAACGCCGTCGTGGCCGCCGGGGCCGTCGTCATCGAGGACGTGCCCGAGGACACCGTCGTGGCGGGCTGCCCCGCCCGGGTCATCAAGAAGAAGGACGCCGGCACCACCCAGAAGACCGCCCTGGAGGCGGCGCTGCGTACCCTGTGAGCGCCGCGATGCGGGAGCGGCTCAATCCCGCCCTGTTTACCGCCCGGCGCAGCGCCATCCGCGAGTTTTCCAATCTCGCCGCCCGCACGCCGGACTGCGTTCGCCTGACCCTGGGCGAGCCGGACTTCGTCACCCCCGCGCCCATCCGCGCCGCCGTCACGGCGGCCCTGGACGCGGGGCAGACGCATTATATCCAGAACAACGGCGTTCCCGCCCTGCGGGAGCGCATCGCCTCCTTCTGCTTCGAGCGCTGGGGCATCGACTACGCCCCGGACGACGTCATCGTCACCGCGGGGGCCACGGAGGCGCTGTTCGTCGCCCTGCTGGGCGTCCTCGCCCCGGGGGACGAGGTGATCCTCCCGCAGCCCGCGTTCGTGCTGTACCGGGAGCTTGTCAATCTGGCAAACGGCGCCGCCGTGCCTTTGGACACGACGGCGGACCGCTTCCAGCTCCGGCCGGAGGCATTGGAGGCGTGCATCACGCCCCGCACGAAGGCCATCGTGCTGAACTCCCCGAACAACCCCACCGGGGTCGTGTACGACCGGGCGAGCCTGGACGCCGTGTACCGGGCGGTCCGGGAGCGGGACATCTTCGTGATCTGCGACGACGTCTACCGCGGCTTCTGCTACGGCGCGGAGTACCACAGCTTCGCGGAGTACCGCGACCTGCGGGAAAAGCTCCTCGTGGTCCAGAGCTTCTCAAAGATGTGGGCCATGACGGGCTGGCGCATGGGCTGGCTCATGGCGGAACGGTCGGTCCGGGAGCGTCTTGACCTCATCCACCAGTACGCGGTCACCTCCACCCCCGCGCCGTTCCAGGCGGCGGCCATCACCGCGCTGGATCTCGACGTGTCGGACATGGCGGGGGAGTACGCCCGCCGCCGGGCCTATGTGCTGGAGCGGCTCGCGGGCATGGGTCTGTCCCTCGTCCCGCCGGACGGGGCGTTCTACGTTTTTCCGTCCATCGAGAGGTTCGGCCTGCCGTCCACGGACTTCTGCACTCGCCTTCTCACGGAGGCCCATGTCGCCGTGACGCCCGGGGCCGCCTTCGGCGCGGACGGGCATGTCCGCATCTCCTACGCCTGCGGCCCGGACGACCTGCGGACCGGCCTGGACCGTCTCGGGAGCTTCCTGCATACGCTGGAAGGGAGGACGGACGCATGAGCGGCTATCGTTCCGAGGCAGGGCGCCTCGCTCCGGAGCTCTGCGCCCTGCGGGAGCGCTTCCACCGGACGCCGGAGCTCGGAAACCGGGAATTCCATACGGCGGAAGCGATCGAGTCGTATCTGCACGATCTCGGAATCCCTACGGAGCGCGTCACGGAGACCGCCGTCGTCGGCCGCCTCACCGGCGGGCGTCCCGGTCCCATC
>CAJOIG010000056.1 GCA_905234575.1 uncultured Oscillospiraceae bacterium | reverse complement strand
CAGCAGCACCGCCTCCGGGATGCGCCAGGCGTTCCGCTTCGCCCGGCGCTTGTCGATCCCGAACAGGATAAACGCCGCGAGATTGACCGCCTCGAGATACAAAAGGATCGCCGTATACGCGCTCATGCTCCGCCCCCCTTTTTTCTCATCCTACACTTTCTATGCCGCGAGGTCAACCGATGGAAACACGAAAGCTCTACTATGAAAACGCCTTCACCCGCGAATTCGACGCGGAGGTGATCGCCTGCGAGCCGCGGAAGGACGGCTTTGCCGTGGCCCTGGATCGGACCGCCTTCAACCCCGAGGGCGGCGGGCAGACCGGCGACACCGGCGTCCTGGGAAGCGTCCGGGTCCTCGACACCCACGAGCGCGGCGGCGTCGTATGGCACTACACGGACGAAGCGCTCGCCGTCGGCGCGTCCGTCCGCGGAAGGCTCGACTGGGCCGAGCGCTTCCGCAAGATGCAGGACCACACCGGCGAGCACATCGTCTCCGGCATCGTCCACGCCCGCTGGGGATATGAGAACGTCGGCTTCCACCTGGGCGGCGACGGCTGCACCCTGGACTTCGACGGCGAGCTCACCCGGGCGCAGATCGACGAGATCGAGGCCGCCGCGAACGCCGTCGTCTGGGAGGACCGCCCCGTGACGGCCCGGTTCCCCTCGGCGGAGGAGCTCAAAACGCTCTCCTACCGCTCGAAGCTCGACCTGACGGAAAACGTCCGGCTCGTGACGGTGGAGGGCATCGACGTATGCGCCTGCTGCGCGCCCCATGTGGAGCGCACGGGCCAGGTGGGGCTCATCAAGCTCCTCGACTTCATGCGCCACCGGGGCGGCGTGCGGATCTGGCTCAAGGCCGGCGCGGACGCCCTGCGGGACTACGACAGCCGATACACCGCCACCGCGGCCATCTCCGGGCTCCTGAACCGGCCCCAGGACGAGGTCGTCGCGGGCACGGAAAAGCTCCTCGCCCAGCGGGACGCCCTCCAGGCCGAGCTCGCCGCCCAGCGCCGGAAGGCCGTCGAGGCCATGGCCGCGGCCCTCGCGCCCACCGAGGGGAGCCTGCTCCTCTTTGCCGAGGGCGGGGACGCGGAGCTGCGCCTTTTGGTGAACGCGGGCATGGAAAAATGCGGCGGTGTCTGCGCGGCCTTCGCCGGGACGGATGGGGACTGGCGCTTCGTCATGGGCAGCAGGACCCGGGACATGCGGGCCTTCGCGAAGGACATCCGGGAGCCCCTGTCCGCCCGGGGCGGCGGGCAGGAGCGCATGATCTCCGGCCGCAGCGCCGCGTCGGAGGCCGCGCTCCGGCGCTTTTTCGCGGAGATCTGAACTACAAAAGAATCGAACGGAGCCTCCCTCAGCCGAGGGAGGCCCGTTGCGTTTTGTTCGGTTTCTATCAGTTCGTGCTGTCGCCCTCCACCACGGCGGTGTTCTCGCCGTCGGCGGCGAGGTCCAGGACCCAGTTCCGCAGGGCGGTCATCGTGCCGCCGTCGCAGGCGTAGTTCGTGCCGACGACCTGCTGCACGGCGTCCCCGATGAAGTAGAGGATCGGGCCGGAGGAATCCGACAGGGTGATGGAGACGGTGAGCTTGTCGCCGGTCAGGTCGGCGGCGGCGTCGCCGGTGATGGGGATGGCGCCGAGGGTGCGGACGAACTCCGCGGCCTTCTCCTCCGACAGGGCGATGTACCCGCTCTCCTCGCCAATGGTATATTCCACAAACACGCCGAGGACGGTCAGGTCCGCGTCGTAGTTCCCCTCCGCGACGCCCACAGCCCGCTTTACGTCCTCCCGCAGCTCGCCGACCCTGTCGCCCGCGAACACCTCGTTCCGGTTCTGGGAGGCGATCTCCACCGCCCAGAGGTCGTCCATGCCCGTCAGCCAGTAATACACCGGGCCGAAGGCGGCGTTCGCCGTCACCACGAGGCAGCGCTGAGCGAACAGGAAGCTGTAGCGCGTGCCGTCCGCCATGGTGAAGAAGTACTCCCGCGTGTCGTTCATGTCCACGTTCTGGTCGGGCAGGTTCTCCACGACGATGACGGCGGCGTTCGACAAGGCGCGGAACACGCCCTCTACGGCGGCGGGGTCCTCGCTCGTGATGCTGGCCCCGGAGCGCATGCGGAAGCCCACGGACACGGGCCGGTTTTCCTCAAAGCCGTCCGCGAAGTCGCGGACCGATTTGTCGAAGTAGAGGTCGAACACGTCGTAATCCGCGCTGTAGGCCGGGAACGCGACGCTCCACAGGGCGTCGCCGCCCTCGACGGTATAGTCGCCGGTGTGGGTGCTCAGCACCCGGGTCGAGCCGTCGGACAGAAGGCCGAAGACGACGGCGTACTCCCGGCCGTCCGCCATGGTGAGGACATACTCCGCCTTCGCGGCGGGGGCCTCGGGGCTCTCGCCGGTGACGGTCATGCCGCGCAGCGTGTCGCAGGCGGTGATGATGGTGGTCCGGTCAAAGACGTAGGACTCACAGCCGACGGTCCCGTCCGCCGCCGTGCGCCGGTAGCTCAGCGCGGCGGGGGTATCGGAATAATACGACTCGGCCAGGGCGTCCCAGCCGAGGAAGGTCATCAGCGGACGCTGGGCAAAGCCGCCCTCGTCCCCGGCCTCGTCCTCCCGGAGCGCCGCGGGCGTCTCCGAGCCGGGCAGGAGGCTGACGTACCGGCCGCAGCCGGTCAGCGCGAAACACAGGCACAGCGCCAGCGCGAGCCATGCGATCTTTTTCATAGAGGTTCCCCCTTTGCGGGAATGTACGCCCATTATAGCATATCCGAAGGATTTTGCAAACTTACGTGCGCCGGACCTCGAAGGAGCCCGTCGCCCGATCGACCCGGCATTCCACCGTCTCCCCGCCGCCGGTGCGGGCAAAGCGCAGTACGCCGTCCTCCGAAGACAGGAACCGGATGTCCCCGGTCCGCAGGGCGGGATGCGCCTTTCGCAGCGCCGCGAGCTCCCGGTAGAGCGCCTGCAGCTCCGTGTCCTCCCGGCCCCAGGGGAAGGGAAGGCGGTTCCACGGGTCCTTCCCGCCGCAGAGCCCGGCCTCGTCCCCGTAATACACCGTGGGGGAGCCCGGCAGGGTGAACTGCAGGAAGGCCGCCGTCCGCCGGGCGTTCCGGTCCGGCAGAAGGGTCCCGATCCGCTCCGTGTCGTGGTTGCCGAGGATGAGCATGGTGCAGTCGAGCGCCGGGGCGGGATAGTTCTCCGCGAGGGTCAGCACCGTCTCCCGCAGGGCCTCGCCGCCGTCCGCGCCGGAGGCGAAGGCCAGGATCGCCTTACGGAAGGGGAAGTTGATGACGCCGTCCAGCTCGCCGCCGGTGAAGTACCGCCGCCGCTGCCCGTAGGCCTCCTTGCTGGAAGCGTCCTCCCAGACCTCCCCGATGACCACGGCCTCGGGCTTCACCGCCCGCACGCGCTCGCGCAGCTCCGCGATGAACACGTCCGGCAGCTCGTCCGCCACGTCCAGGCGAAAGCCGTCCGCCCCCAGGCGCAGCCATTTCGCGACAATGCCGTCCTCCCCCAGGATGTACTCCCGGTAGGAGGGCTCCGTCTCGTTGATGTTGGGCAGGGACTCGATTCCCCACCACGCCTCGTATTTGTCCGGGAAATGAATAAAGTTGTACCACTTATAATAGGGAGACTCGGGTCCTTTCGACACCGCGCCCCCACCGAACACCCCAAGGGCGTCGAAATACACGCTGTTTTTCCCGGTGTGGGAGAACACGCCGTCCAGCACGAGCTTCATGCCCCGGGCGTGGATCGCCCCGCAGAGGGACACGAAATCCGCCTCCGTTCCCAGCATGGGGTCGATGCGGCCGTAGTCCGCCGTGTCGTAGCGGTGGTTCGACGCGGCGTAGAAGATGGGGTTGAGGTAAACGACCTCCGTCCCGAGGCCGGCGAGATAGTCGAGCTTCGCCTCGATGCCGCGGAGGTTCCCGCCCGCGAAGTCCGAGGCGTCCCGGGTGACGGGGCGGAACTCGTCAAAGGGCTGCACGATGTAGGGCCCGAGCTTCTCCGCGAGGTCGCAGTCCCCGGCCTTGGCGAAGCGGTCCGGGAAGATCTGGTAGTACACCGCGCCCCGGAAGCTCTCGGGCACGGACCAGTCCGCCGGGAGGACGGAGAGCTGCCAGGTGTCCCCGAGGCCGATGTTCGTGCCGCTACCCGCGCGGAAGAGGTCGTAGTCCCCGTTTTTGTCCCAGATGTGGAAGTGGTAGAAGAACAGGCCCGGCGCGGAGAAGGTGGTCTCCGCCCGGAACACGCCGTAGGGACCCTCCTGCCCGTCCGGGAAGAAGTACACGTCCGGTCCGACGCCGGTGAGGATGACGCGGTAGGCGCCGCAGTCCAGCGGGATGCGGATGCGCAGGCGGCAGAGCTCGCCCGCCCGCAGCACGCCGAAGGGGGATTTGTCCGCGGGATCGCGGCTGTCGAAGAGAATGTTCATGGACCCTCCATAAAAAAACACCCGGCTGCGATAGCCGGGTGTCGGTCGTTTGATTACATGGCGTTGATCTTCTTGGCCATCGCGGATTTCTTGTGCGCCGCGTTGTTCTTGTGGATCAGGCCCTTCGAGGCCGCCTTGTCGACGGACTTCACGGCAGCTTTGTAGGTCTCCGCAGCCTTATCGCCGTCGCCGGATGCGACCGCCGCGTCAAATTTCTTGATCTCGGTCTTCAGAGCGGACTTGGCAGCGCGGTTCTTCGCGTTGGCAGCCTTCTGAAGCGCGTCTCTCTTGGCGGAAGACTTGATATTCGGCATTTCCTTGCACCTCCCTATCAAAAGCTGAACATGATGTCCGCAGAGTGGCATTATACCAAGACTTTCCGTAAAATGCAAGCCTTTTTTTCTTTCTTTTGGAAACTTTCAAAATGTTGCGTAATCCACGCGCTCCCGGCGCAAAATATAGCGTATTTCATGGAAACGGAGGCGTTTTTATGCTGGGAAACCGCACCGATCTCGCCGCGGAGGATCTGCCCCGGGGCGGCGGAGAGCTCGCGGGCGTGCAGAGCGAGGCGTACGACCGGGATGGCTTTCATGTGACCCGGGTCCGGGTGCTGGATGAACAGGGCGCAGAGTCGTTATGTAAACCTATCGGGACGTATTTGACCGTGGATGTGGACAGCTTCGTCCGCCGCCGGGAGAATGCCTTTGCCGCGGGTGCGGAGCTTCTGGCGGAGCAGCTGCGCTCGCTGACGGCCCTGCCGGAGGATGCCTCCGTCCTGGTCGCCGGGCTCGGGAATCCCGCCATCACGCCGGACGCCGTTGGCCCCGAGACCGCGGCCCTGACCCTGGCCACCCGGCATCTCAAGGCGCAGCTTCCGGAGGAGTTCGCCGCCTTTCGTCCCGTCAGCGTCTGCCGCACGGGAGTCCTCGGAACGACGGGCATCGAGAGCTCGGAGCTCCTGCGGTCGGTCTGCGCCGCGGTCCGGCCCGACGCCGTGATCGTCGTGGACGCCCTGGCCTCCCGCAGCACGGAGCGCCTTTGCCGCACGGTCCAGCTCACGGACAGCGGCATCGTCCCCGGCTCCGGCGTGGGGAACGACCGGGCGGAGCTGTCCCGGCGCGTCCTGGGCGTGCCCGTGATCGCCGTGGGCGTGCCGACGGTCGTGGACGCCGGGGACGGCCTCATCGTCACCCCCCGGGACATCGACCGCTACGTCAAGGACGCCGGGCGGCTCATTGCCTACGGGCTGAACCTGGCGCTCCATCCCGGTCTGACGCTGGCCGACGTGGATATGTTCATCGGCTGAGGCCGCTTCGGCCGGGATGTTTCACGTGAAACATTCGTTTTCGTGCAGGGATGTGTTGAATTTCCCAAACAATCTGTTATAATAGGTGGGTATCACATCGGAGGAGGTGCGCCATGGGCCGCGTCGTATGCTTTGCCAACCAGAAGGGCGGGGTGGGAAAAACGTCCACCTGCGTGAACCTGTGCGCCGCCATCCGGGAGAAGAACCGGAAGATCCTCCTCGTGGACGGCGATCCCCAGGGCAACGCCACCACCGGCATGGGGGTGGACAAGCATCGCTCCCCCACCCTGTACGACGTCCTGCTGAACGGCGTCCCGGCGGCAGACGCCATCGTGACGACGCCCTACGGCGACGTCCTGCCCACGAATTTGGAACTCTCCGGCGCGACGGTGGAGCTCGTGGACATCGATCGGCGGGAGTACGTCCTGCGGGAGGCGCTTGCCCCGCTGCGGGACGAGTACGAGTACATATTCATCGACTGCCCTCCGTCCCTGGGGCTTCTGACGCTGAACGCCCTGGTGGCCGCGGATTCCGTCATCGTGCCGATGCAGTGCGAGTACTACGCCATGGAGGGCATCGCGGACCTGCTGAAATCCCTGCGGCTGACGAAGCGCCGCCTGAACCCGGAGCTCGTCGTCGAGGGCATTTTGCTGACGATGTTCGACCGGCGGCTGTCCTTCTCCACGCAGGTTTCCCTGGAGATCCGCAAGACCTTCGGCAAGGCCGTGTATCAGACGGTCATCCCCCGGAACGTCCGGGTGGCGGAGGCGCCCAGCCACGGCATGCCCGTGGGCGTGTACGCGCCGCTGAGCCGGGGCTCCAGCGCCTATGACTGCCTGGCCGTGGAGTTTTTCCGGCACAATCACACGTACGAGATTTAAGTCATTCAAACTACGACGCTCCCGACGGATAAACAGAGCAGCGGGGGAGCTCGAGGGGGCAAAAAGCCTGCCTCGATTGAGATCATTCGGTTTGCAAAGAGACTTCTTTGCAAACCTGAGCGTTGCGGCGCGGGAGGTGCTTATGCAAAAGAAGGGCCTTGGAAAAGGCATGGCGGCGCTGCTGGGCGGGGACGACGTTCCCTCCACCGGCGCGGCGGATACGCTGCCCATCGCGCGGGTCGAGCCACGCAAGGGACAGCCGCGCACGAATTTCGACGAGGAGGCGCTGCAGGAGCTGGCGGAATCCATCGCTCAGCACGGTCTGCTGCAGCCCATCACCGTCCGCCCGCTGGACGGCGGGTATTATCAGATCATCGCGGGCGAGCGCCGCTGGCGCGCGGCGCGGATGGCAGGCCTGGCCGAGGTCCCGGTCCGAATCGTGGAGGCCGACGAGCGGCACACCCAGGAGCTGGCCCTCGTGGAGAACCTGCAGCGGGAAGACCTTAATCCGCTGGAGGAGGCCCGCGGCTATCGGACGCTGATGGAGGAGTTCGGCCTCACGCAGGACGCCGTCTCCCAGTCCGTGGGACGCAGCCGTCCCGCCGTGGCGAACGCCCTGCGGCTGCTGAACCTCACCGACCCCGTGCTCGCCATGGTGGAGGACGGGCGGCTCTCCGCGGGGCACGCCCGGGCGCTGCTGCCGCTGACCGACCCGCGGACGCAGCTCGATACCGCGAACCTCGTCGTGGAGCGCGGCCTGTCCGTCCGGCAGACGGAGGCCCTCGCCGCGTCCCTGCTGAAGGAAAAGAAAGCGCCGAAGCAGGCGGACCCCGCCAAGGTGGATTACGCCGCCGTGATGAGCGCCGAGCTCGCCGAAGCCCTGGGCCGGAAGGTGAACATCGTGGACGGCCGGAAGCGCGGCCGCATCGAGCTCGAATACTACGGCGCGGACGACCGCGAGGCGCTGCTGCAGGCGCTAATGACCCTCAAGAAATCATAACAGGAGATACACAAATGCTGGACATCAAATTCGTCCGGGAGAACCCGGAAGCCGTCAAGGAAAACATCCGCAAGAAATTCCAGGACCAGAAGTTACCTCTCGTGGACGAGATCCTGGATCTGGACGCCCGCCTGCGCGCCGCGAAAACCGAGGCCAACGAGCTCCGCGCGAACCGCAACACCCTCTCGAAGCAGATCGGCGTGCTCATGGGCCAGGCGAAGAAGGACCCCACCAAAAAGGAGGAGGCCGAGGCCGTGAAGGCGCAGGTCGCCGCCCAGGCCGCCCGCCTCGCCGAGCTCGAAAAGCTCGAGCCGGAGCTGGACGCGGAGCTGACGAAGCGCATGATGGTCATTCCGAACATCATCGACCCCTCCGTCCCCATCGGCCCGGACGACAGCTGCAACGTGGAACTTGAACGCTTCGGCGAGCCCGTCGTTCCAGACTATGAGATCCCCTACCACGCGGAGATCATGGAGAGCTTCCACGGCCTCGATCTGGACGCCGCCCGCCGCGTCGCCGGAAACGGCTTCTACTACCTCAAGGGCGACATCGCCCGCCTGCACTCCGCGGTCCTGGCCTACGCCCGGGACTTCATGATCGACAAGGGCTTCGTCTACCACATCCCGCCGTTCATGATCCGCGGAAACGTGGTCTCCGGCGTCATGTCCTTCGCGGAGATGGACGCCATGATGTACAAGATCGAGGGGGAAGACCTCTACCTCATCGGCACGTCGGAGCACTCCATGATCGGCTCCTTCATCGACCAGATCCTGGACGAAAAGGAGCTCCCCATTACCTACACCAGCTATTCCCCCTGCTTCCGCAAGGAGAAGGGCGCCCACGGCATCGAGGAGCGCGGCGTCTACCGCATCCACCAGTTCGAGAAGCAGGAGATGATCGTCGTCTGCCATCCCGAGGACAGCATGGCCTGGTACGAGAAGATGTGGCGCTATTCCGTGGAGCTCTTCCGCAGCTTGGAGATCCCCGTGCGCCAGCTGGAGTGCTGCTCCGGCGACCTGGCCGACCTGAAGGTCAAGAGCTGCGACATCGAGGCCTGGAGCCCGCGGCAACAGAAGTACTTCGAGGTCTGCTCCTGCTCGAACCTGGGCGACGCCCAGGCCCGGCGGCTGAAGATCCGCGTCCGCGGCGCGGACGGCAAGCTCTATCTCGCCCACACGCTGAACAATACCGTCGTCGCGCCCCCGCGGATGCTGATCGCCTTCCTGGAGAACCACCTGCAGGCCGACGGCAGCGTCACGATCCCTGAGGCCCTGCGTCCCTACATGGGCGGCAAGGACGTCCTCATCCCGCAGAAATAAGCCCAAGGTTCCCTGACCGATAACGTTACCGGGCGCAAAAAGGGAAGGAACCACGTGCTATTGGCGCAAAAAGGAGATAAACTGAAGGTCTCGGGCCGGTACCGTTACCGGGCGCAAAAAGGGAAAGATTCCTGCACGCTAAGTGCGAAGGGAAAATGTTTCACGTGAAACAAAAAGGACAGCGGCGAAAAACCGCTGTCCTTTGATTCTGTTTGCGTCAGCCTCCCAGGGTGGCGACCAGGACCGCCTTGATGGTGTGCATCCGGTTCTCCGCCTCGTCAAAGACACGGCTCGCCGGGGACCGGAACACCTCGTCCGT
>CAJOIG010000055.1 GCA_905234575.1 uncultured Oscillospiraceae bacterium | reverse complement strand
GGGGTCAGGTATGGCGTATCGTGACCTATGCGCTGGTTCCGACGACCGGCGGCGTGCTGTGGCTCGCGATCTCCCTGTACTTTTACTATTTCATCGGGTCCTCTCTGGAGAACGCCTGGGGCATGGGGAAGTTTACGATCTACTATTTCTCCGGGCTCCTGCTCACGGCGGTGTACTCTCTACTGGTGTACGCCTTCGGCGGCGGGCGAATCCTTGTTTCCGCGACGTACCTGAACCTCTCGCTGTTTTTTGCCTTCGCCACACTCTGGCCCGAACAGCGTGTGCTGCTGTTTTTTGTCATCCCCGTCAAGATGAAATGGCTTGCCTGGGTGGATGCCGCGCTGTTTGTGTATGAGTTCTTCGCGTCGATCGGCGTCGGTCTCGTGGGCTACGCCTTCGTGCCTGTGGTGGCGATGCTTGCATATCTCGTGTTCTGCGGGGAGTGGCTGTTTGACCGCCTTCGTCCCTCGCGTATCCGCCAGGCGTCGAAGCAGCGTGCCCGCACCGTGCAGTTCCGCGAGGCCGCCATCCGCGCCAAGCGCGAGCAGGAGGCCGCAGGGTATACCCGCAAGTGCGCCGTCTGTGGACGGACCGACACGGACAATCCCGGATTGGAGTTCCGATTCTGCTCCCGCTGCGCGGGATTCCACTGCTTCTGCGCCGATCACATCAACAACCACGTCCATTTCACGGAGTAAGCTGACACAGGATACGAAACATGTCAAAAAAGGAAGTCCTTATCTGGTTTTTGAAGCTCGCGGTGCTTACGGCGCTGCTTATATGGCTCGGGACGCTTCTGTACGGCAACTCCTCCATGCTGGCGGAGGAGGGGACCGCCCTCGCCGCCATGACGGAAAACGCGGCCTATGCCTCGCCGTCGCCGTCGCCCCTGCCAACGCCGAGTCCCACGCCGTCTCCCACACCGACCCCTCCGCCCACGCCCACGCCCGTGCCGACGGCGCTTCCGGAATTCGAGCCCGTCCGCACCGTGTCGGACATCATCACCGGCACCAGCATTTCGGTGAACGGCGAGCTGGTGGACCGCTATCAGGCGGATGAGGCCCACACCATCGACTTCGGCGGCGCCAACGACTACACGGATGTCAAGGGTATCGTCACCTTCCGCGGCAACAACTTCCGCGACAACGCCCAGTACGGCCGCGCGCAGATCACCGAGCGGCGCTTTGGTGACCGCTGGCGCGTCGGCACCGATGGCCTCGGCTCCACCGGCGGCGGCTGGTGGGGCGGCAGCGGCTGGACCGGCCAGCCCCTTGTGGTCGAGTGGCCGGAGAGCACGAAACAGGTCATGAACATGTACGACTGGGCGAAGGAGAAGGACGGACTCATCGAGGTCATCTATTGCACCCTGGACGGGCATGTGTATTTTATCGACCTTGAGACCGGCGAGCAGACTCGTGACCGGCTGTTTCTGGGCTTTTCCTTCAAGGGCGCCGGTGCGCTGGATCCTCGCGGGTATCCCATCCTTTATGTCGGCGGCGGCCTGTTCAACAACTACGGTGAGGCTCCGCGGGTGCAGGTGGTCAGTCTCTTGGACGGCGAGGTTTTGTATACCTTCGGAAACTACGATACCTTCTCTCCGCGGGCCGACTGGTCGGCCTTTGACAGCTCGGCTCTTGTGGACGCCGAGACGGACCAGCTCATTTATCCCGGCGAAAACGGCGTATTGTATATCGTGAAACTGAATACGCGGTATAACGAGGCCGCCGGGACCCTCTCCATTGACCCGGAGGAGACGAAGTTCACCTTCACCTCCGAATCCGCCGAAAAAATGCTCTACGGCATGGAGGACAGCGCCATCGTCTGGCGCGGGCACCTCTTCATTGCGGACAACGGCGGGGACTTCCTCTGCATCGATCTGAACACCCTGCAGATCGAGTGGCGTTTTGACTGCCTCGATGACACGAACTGCACCGGCGTCCTGGAGGTGGACGAGACGGGCCATCCCTATATCTACCTTTCAACATCCTTCCATCTTGGCTTCCGAAGCTGGGGCACGGCCACGATCCCGGTCTGGAAGATCGATGCCGTGACGGGGAAGGAGGTCTGGCACGCGGACTATACCTGCTATTCCGAGGAGGGCCTCTCCGGCGGCGTGCAGGGGTCGCTCGCTCTTGGAAAGGGCCCGCTGTCCGGCATCCTTTACGTCTCCATGGCGCGGTACCCGCACGGCTTCGACGGGCAGCTTCTCGCCTTGGATACCGCGACGGGGAAGGAGCTCTGGACCTTTACCTCGGACAGCTATTCCTGGTCCACGCCCACCTGTTTCTACGACACGGACGGGCATGGTTACGTCCTCTACGCAAGCTGCATCCAGGGCAGTCTCTTCTGGCTGGACGGCCTTGACGGCACACTGTACGACGTGTTTCCCTTTGCCTGTACGACGGAGGCAAGCCCCGTGGTCTATAACAACACCGTCGTCATGGGCACCCGCAACCAGGAGCTCTTCGGCATTAAGCTGAGCTGAAAAACAAAATGTATCCGCTCCTGTCCGCGCTTTGGTGGGCAGGAGCGGATTATGTATGGAAAACGGATTCTTACTGCGCGTTGAGGGGTTCCTTGATGAGCAGGCCCTTCACCCATTTGACGAAGGCGCCGTACCAATCGTTCAGCGTGTGAGTGCCGAGGGCGCACATGACGCCGACGGCAACGAGAAGCGCTACCGGGACCGTCACATACCACTGGTTCAGCATCGGTACCGCCTGGAACAGCAGACTGTACACGTTCCGCATGAACATGATGACGTAGGTATGCAGAAGGTAGGGGACCATGGTCCGGGTGCCCACGTCCCGCATCACGGGGATGGACCTGTCCGGCACGAACACGAACAGGAAAATGATCTGGAGCATGGACACGAAGTATCCGAGGAAGCGGAGCGCGAGGCCCTTCCACAGCCCGTAGGAGAACAGGGCAAACTCCGGATGCGCGGGATCGCCGCTGTAAGACGCCCAGTAGTAGAAGAAGTTGATGTGGAAGATGCCCTTGACGTTCAGCCAGCCCCATACGCCCAGCACGACCGCCGTGGCGACGGCCACCGGGATCTTTGGCAGGTTTTCGAGCTTGCGGACGTCCTCGCGGCTCATCTGCATGCCGAGGACGTAGAACGGCAGAAAACCGATGGTGCGGCTGACGCTCATGAAATGCCCCACGTCCGGGCAGAACGCGCCGACAAGCAGCGCCACGACCACGGAGATGGGAAGGATGTATTTGATCTGCTGGAGCCACTTCGTCATGAGCTTCCAGAACACCATGCACATGAGGTACCAGTAGGCGAAGGTCGGGGTGAACAGGTTCGGTGCGCTGGTGCCGTAGCATAGGACGAACAGGCTGTTGAATACGAGATAGGGGATAAGGAAGTCGAACACGGCGCTCTGGTAGCACTTGTAGCCCTTTTTCGAGAAATACCCCGAGATGAAACAGAAGCCCGGCATGGTGATCATGCGGGACCAGCAGACGAGCACCGTCACGATCCAGTGGGCGGTGATGTTCACGGGAGCGGCGCCCGTCCCGATGCCGGTCTGGGTCAGCATGTGTTCCCAGATGACGTTGAACAGGAGCAGATAACGGATGTTGTCGGCCCGGAACCAGCGGGCCTTGGTCGGCGCGGCGGCGGTGCCGGGGAGGGGAGCGGCGATGGTTTGCATGGCGATCTCCTTACGGAATGATATTCTTAAGTATTATAATTTTTTTATCGTTCTTCGTCAATAGCGATTTCTGGCAGGTACACCATGCAAAAATCTTGGGATGAACTGCCGGAAACGGTTGTAATTCAAGGATAATCATGGTATCATAAATATAATTAACGTACTAATCGCTTAAATGTTTATTAATCAAATTATTAACGGAAGTTTATGGAAAGGATTTCCTTTATGAACGATACCTCCCCACGCAAGGATTATTGGTCTGCCTGGCCGAAGCGATTCCTCACGCTCCTTGGTCCGGCGTTTCTTCTTTGCTTCACCGCGATTTTTTTCGGTCCCCTGGACATCGTGAATTCGAACCAGGCGTACCTTACCTTCTCGGCGGGGGATCTGGTCCCGGCCTTTGGGCTGGTGACGGTGGCCGGCACGCTCGCGCTGGCGGCGATCTTTGCCTTTCTGCCGGGGAAGCTCCGCGGTCTCGGCATGGGCCTTCTTCTCGGCATCGCGGTGATGCTGTACGTCCAGGGTTCGTTTCTGAACGGCAACGTCCTTCAAAAGCTTGACGGGAACACCTTTGACTGGCATGACTTCCCGCGGCAGACCCTCATAAACAGCCTCGTCTGGCTCGCGGTGCTGGCGGTGACGGTGGTCCTCGGCTGGCGCTTTCCGGAGCCGATGAAGACGGCGGCTCTCGTTCTGTCGCTGGCTCTGGTGGCGGCGCAGGCCGTCGCCCTCGTGACGACCTGGGTCCCGAAGCAGGACGATGGGCCGAACTACCAGCTTTCGGGCGAGGATCAGTTCCTTTTTTCCACGGAGGACAACATCCTTTTCATCACGCTCGACCAGTTCAATCCCCTCATTTTCGAGGAGCAGCTGGAGGCGGATCCGTCTCTGCGGGAGACATTCAAGGATTTTCTCTACTACGATAACATGTCCTCCTGCTATTCCTTCACCTTCCCGAGCCTCATGTATCTCGCGACGCATCATTATCTCGATACCTCCGTCCCCACGCGGCAGGCGGTGTACAACGCCTGGCACAGCCCGGAGGCCGAGGGCTTTTTCGACGCTCTCCATGACCGCGGGTACAAGGCGAACCTCTTTATGGAGGCAAACTATGCCGCCATCGGCGCGGAGAACATGTTCGGCAAGGCGGACAACGTGGTGGAGGCCGGACGTCTCGTTGTGACGCCGCTGTTTTTCGAGTTTGTGCTGGATATGTCCCTGTACCGCTATGTGCCGATCCTTCTGAAGAATGCCGTCTGCGTCTCCACCGGCGGCATCGTGGACCTCTCCACCTTCCAGGGCGTAACGAAGCTGCGTATCAACTACGACTTCCGCGAATCCCTGGAGAAGGAGGGTATTTCCCTCACAGACGATCACAATGTCTTCAACTGGTACCACATGGCGGGCGCACATTTCCCCTATGTCGTGGACTACGAGGGCTACTACATCGACGAGAGCAAGTCGAACCGCGAGATGTCTCTGCATGGGTATCTCGTCATGCTGGATGTGTTCTTCCAGTACCTGAAGGACGCCGGCGTCTACGACGACGCGACGATCATCATCTCCGCCGACCACGGGTATTTCGAGTGCTTCCAGTGCGTCGGGATGATCAAGCTCCCGGGGGAGACCCGCGAGGCGATGGAGGTCTCCCACGCCCCGATCTCCCAGGAGGACGTGATGCCCACGATCCTGTCCCTGCTCGGCGCGGACTACTCCGACTATGGCACGACCTTCTTCGACTGGCACGACGGCGACCGACGCTGGCGCACCACCCGTGTCTGGGGATACATGACCCAGTACCCGGAGGTGGAGTGGATCGGAAATCTGGACCAGTGGGACGCCGAGGCCAATGGCGTGGATCGGTATAATGTCTTCGGCGGCTTTGTCTATGACGGGGACCGGGACGACATCCTCAACAAAGAACGGTACTGGTACAACTACGGCTACGCGGATTTCATCGAGCCTCTGTACGACAGTTTCTATTAATCATAAGACCAGGACGAAGTTATGATCGCTTTTCTCGCTCACATTTTCGGCTATGTGATGGATCTCTGCTATCGGCTGGTGCCGAACTGGGTCGGGGCCATCGCGCTGTTCACGCTGCTCACAAAGCTCCTGCTGATGCCGGTGTCCCTCTGGTCGAACGCAAACGGCCTCAAAATGGTCTCCATCCTGCCGCGTATCAACCGCATCAAGGCGCAGTTTTACGGCGACCGGGAGAAGATCGACGAGCATCAAGCCGCCATGTATAAAGAGACGGGCTACCATCCGCTCCTCACCATGGTGCCGCTCGCCATCCAGATCGTCATTTTGCTGGGCCTCATCGGCGTCATCCACGACATCACGGATACCGGGCGCGCGCCGGGTCTCGGCCTTGTGCCGGTGACGGACGGCGGTCTGTCCTGGCTCATGCCGCCGGCCGCCGCTCTCGCCGCGGTGATCCTCAGCCTCGCCCAGAACCGCATCAATCCCCTCCAGCGGGAGCAGAGCCGCGCGGAGCAGCTTTTTACGAACGGCATCTCCGTCGGAATCAGTCTGGTCCTTGGGGCGTTCGTATCCATCGGCGTCGCGCTGTACTGGTCCTTTTCGAACCTTATGACCATCGGCGTGCAGCTCCTATGCAATCTCCTTATGCCGCCGAAAAAATATGTCGATTATGCCGACCTTGCCGAGAGCCGCAAGGAGCTCGAAAAGCTCGACAGCGTCGGCCCAAAGCAGTCAAAGGAACTCAAAAAGAGGGAAAAGGCCGACTACAAGCGGTTTTTCTCCGTTGTGAACAAGAAGCTTGTGTTTTACTCGGAGTCCGGCGGGTTTTACAAGTACTTCCAGAACATCATCGAGGAACTTCTGCGCCGCTCGAACGTGACGATCCATTACATCACCTCCGACCCTGATGACCAGATCTTCCGTCTGGCGGCGTCGGAACCGCGCATCCAGCCCTATTACATCGGCGAGCGCCGGATGATCACGCTGTTCATGAAGATGGACGCGGATCTCGTCTGCATGACGATGCCGGACCTCGAGACCTATCAGTACAAGCGCTCGTACGTTCGGAAGGACATCGAGTATGTATACATATTCCATGGCATGTTCTCCGGGCTCATCACCCTGCGGAAGGGTGCGCTGGACCACTTCGACACGCTCCTCACGCCCACGCCGGGCTTCGAGGAGGAGATGCGCGCCTGGAACCGCGTGAACGGCCTTCCCGACCAGAAGATGATCCCCTGCGGGTACGGCGTCATCGACAACATGGCCGCGCAGTACGATACGATGGAGAAGACCGAGCACGACCCGAAAACGGTGCTTGTCGCGCCGTCCTGGCAGGAGGGAAATCTCCTGGATTCCTGCCTCGCCGACCTTGTCGAGCCGCTTTTGGCTCGAGGATACGATGTCACCGTCCGTCCCCACCCGCAGTACATCCGCCGCTGGCCCCAGCGCCTGGAGGCCCGGATGTCCGCCTGCATGGGGTATCCGCAGGACCGCTTCCGCTTCCAGACGGATTTCAGCTCGAACGAGACGGTGTTCTCCGCGGACCTTCTTGTGACGGACTGGTCGAACATCGGTTACGAATATGCCCTCGCGACGAAAAAGCCCGTCCTCTTCGTGAACACGCCCCGGAAGATCGTGAACGAGGCTTGGACGGAGGAGGATGTCCGAAAGTACGCGCCGGACGACGCCATCCGCGGCATCCTCGGCATCGCGCTGAACCTTGATGAGGTCCGGGAAAAAGCCGGCCCTGCCGCCGATGATATGATGGCCCGCCGGACGGATTATGCCGAGACCATCGAAAGCGTCCGCCGCGAGCGACTCTACCACTTCGGGGAGAGCGGCAAATACGGCGCGCGGTATCTCCTTGAGCGCATCCTCGAAAACCAGAAGAAAGCGAAGGCGTGAACCATGCTTATCCGCTGCGACGACAGCTTCATCCCCCGGGTCACGGAGTACATCGGGGAGGACAAGGTCCTGTGCTTTTACCTCTATATGGACCTCCTGGAATGCGGCACCCAGGCCGAAGGGCTGGGGCTCTGGGTGTGTGAGTCCGAGGACCGCGAACTCACCGCCGTTGCCTATCGGTATTATGACTGCCTGCATCTTTACAGCCGTGCCGGGATCCCCGCGGCGGAGCTCGTGCCTCTCATAAAAGAGCTGGATCCCAAGGTCATCACGGGTTCGCAGCGGGACATTGACACGCTCCTGCCCCTGCTCGACCGGGAGCGCTATACCTACGAGCTCTCCCACATCATCACCGCCGACAAGCGCATGGACGGCGAGAGCGACCTCTCCGTGCAGACGGCGGGGGAGGCGGACGTTCCCGAGATCGCGGCCCTTATGATGACGGAGCACATCTACAACACTGTGTACACCTACGAAGGTCTCTGCGAGGCGCTCGTCCGGCGCATCCGGGAGGGCTTCGGGCGGCTGTTCGTCATGCGCGACGAGACGGGCCGCCTGGTGGCGACGAACGCGCTGAGCGCGGAGTCTGCGGAGTTCGGGGTCATCAACGGACTCGTGACGGACTCTGCCTGCCGGGGACGCGGCCTGGGCCGGGCCATCACGGCGAGCACATGGAACCTTGTCCGGGACGAGGGGAAGCGGGGCCTTGCCTTCCTCGGTGCGGAAAACGAGAACACCCTGCGTCTGCATCGCAGGATGGGATACACCTTCCTGGGCCTCTACGCCCGGCTGATTCGGGAGGACTGACATGCAAGCACTGATGCTGGCCGCCGGCATGGGAAAGCGGCTGGGAGCCTATACGAACAACCAGACCAAATGCATGGTGCAGGTGGGCGGAAAGACCCTCCTGGAGCACGCCGCGGACGCTCTTCGGCTGGCCGGGATACGGCGTCTTGTTCTCGTGGTCGGCTACGAAGGCGAAAAGCTCGTGGCATTTGCCAGGGAGAAGCTCGCGGACTTCGAGCTGATCTTCATCGAAAACCCCGTCTACGCAACCACGAACAACATCTACAGCCTCTATCTCGCCCGGGAACAGCTCGCGCAGGACGACACGATCCTGCTCGAATCCGACCTTATCTATGAGCCGTGCCTTCTGCGGGACATGGTCGAGGACCCGGCGCCCAACCTCGTCGCCGTCGCGAAGTACGAGCAGTGGATGGACGGCACCGTCACCCTGGTCGGCGAGGACGGCGTCATCCGCGAATTCATCGAGAAAAAGGACTTCTCCTTCGACAGCGCGGACCGGTACTACAAGACCGTGAACGTATATAAGTTCAGCCGGGCGTTCTCCGCGGACCAGTACATCCCGTTCCTATCCGCCTATATTCGCGCCTACGGCGATAACCAGTATTACGAAATGGTCCTCAAGGCCCTGGCGCATCTGCCCTTTGCCGGCCTGCGCGCGTTCGACATGGGCGGCATCAAGTGGTACGAGATCGACGATGTCCAGGACCTCGACATCGCGAATACCCTGTTCGCGCCGGAGGACCGGCGGCTCTACGCCTACGAGCTCCATTTCGGCGGTTACTGGCGATACGGGAAGCTCCGGGATTTCTGTTATCTCGTCAATCCTTACTTCCCGCCGCCGAAGCTCGTGGACCAGATGCGGTACTTTTATCCTACGCTGCTGACGGAATACCCCTCCGGCATGCGGACGCAGAAGCTCCTGGCTTCGAAGATGTTCGG
>CAJOIG010000054.1 GCA_905234575.1 uncultured Oscillospiraceae bacterium | reverse complement strand
TGCCCGATGGCGTAGAGCAGGGTCTTCGTGCCCTCGCCCGTGCGGGCGGAGATGCATACCTCGTCCTCCCCGCCGGGCAGACGGCCGAAAAAGGCGTCGCATTTGTTATACACCCGGATGCAGGGCGTCTGGGCCGCGCCCAGTCGCCAGATGAGGTCCTCCACCACCGCGGCCTGGGTCTCCCAGTCCGGGTTCGAAATGTCGATGACGTGCAGGAGAAGATCCGCGTAGGTCAGCTCCTCCAGCGTGGCCTTGAAGGCGTCCACGAGCTCGTGGGGCAGCTTGCGGATGAAGCCGACGGTGTCCGACAGGAGCGCCTGCCCGGCCTCGTCCAGGCTGAGGCGGCGGGTGGTGGTGTCCAGGGTGTCGAACAGGCGGTCGCCGGTCTGGATGCTGTCCCCGGTGAGGGTGTTCAGCAAGGTGGATTTCCCGGCGTTCGTATAGCCCACGAGGGCCACGACGGGCAGGGAGTTCCGCTCGCGCTGCTTGCGCTGGGTGCCCCGGACGCGCCGGACCTGCTCGAGTTCCTCCGCGAGCTTCTGGATGCGGCGGCGGATGTGCCGCCGGTCGGTCTCGAGCTGGGTCTCGCCGGGACCGCGGGTGCCGATGGGCGCGGACGTGCCCGCCTGCCTTTTGAGGTGGGTCCACATGCCCGTCAGCCGCGGGAGGAGATAGCGGTACTGGGCGAGCTCCACCTGCAAAATGCCCTCGCGGGTGTGGGCCCGCTGGGCGAAGATGTCGAGGATGAGGCCTGTGCGGTCCAGCACCCGCACCCCCAGGGCCTCCTCCAGCACCCGGGCCTGGGAGGGGGAGAGCTCGTTGTCGAAGACGGCGAGGTCGCACTCCTCGTTCTCGATGAGCTCCTTGAGCTCCTCCACCTTGCCGCCGCCGAGGAAGCTGTGGGGGTCGGGCTTGTCCCTCGTCTGCAAAAGCGTGCAGACGGGCTCCGCCCCCGCGGTCTCGGTCAGGGCCCAGAGCTCCTCCATGCTGACGTCGTCGCTGCGCTCCCGCGGGTCCATGCTGGCCGCGGCGAGCCCGGCGAGGGCAGCGCGTTCTTTTTTGACAGTCGTATCGTTAATGGTCGTGTTCCTCTTTTGTGATTATTTGACGACGACGTTCTCCGCGCCGAGCATCTCCGTAAGCTCCCCCACCAGCGCCGGATGGATGACGCACCGGGCGGCGGCGCGCTTTTTGGTGTCCGCAAAATAGACCACCAGGGGCTCCGAGCCCGGGAACATCTGCAGGATGAGCCCGATGCGCCGGAAGGCCGGGTCCTCCCGGGAGGGGAGCTTCACATAGAGTGTCCGGGGCTTGTCCGCTCTTGCCGGGGCGGCAGCCGGGGCCTGCCGCCGGGGTCCGCCCCGGGCGTGCAGCGCTGCCGTGAGCTCCCGCAGCTCCTCCGCCGTGACGTTCTCCGGCAGGGGCAGGACGGTGTCGAGGGTGAGCTGGGGCTCCTTCTCGTCCCGGAGGGTGATGCGTCCCTCGCAGCAGATGGCGCCGTTTTCCCGGAGGTACGCGCCGCCCTCGTCCAGCACCCGCTGGAAGGCCACGAGCTCCATGGTCCCCGTGTCGTCCTCCAGGGTGACGTAACTCATGAGGGAGTTGTTTTTGGTGGTGCGGGTGCGGACGGCGCTGACGACGCCCGCGAGCACGACGCGCTGCCCGTCCCCGAAGCGGCGCAGGCCCTCCTCCTGCTCCAGGTCCCCCCGCACCGTGCCGATGGGCACCGCGCCGACCTGCTCCGCCGTGCGGCGGTAGGCGTTCATCGGGTGGCCCGTGAGGTAGAGGCCCGTGATCTCCTTTTCCATGGACAGGAGCTCCATGGGGCTGAACTCCTCCACGTTCGGCAGGGTGAGCTCGGGCGCCGCCTCCTCGTCCAGCGAAAACAGGTCCATCTGCCCCGCCACGTTGCGGCGGCCGTCCGCCGCCACCCCGTCGAGGACGGTCTCGAGGGCCATGATGAGGGCCCGGCGCTTCGCGCCCAGGGAGTCGAAGGCCCCGGCGCGGATGAGGCTCTCCACCGGACGGCGGTTCAGGTCCTTCCCGTACATCCGGCGGCAGAAATCGTCGAGCCCCGTGAAGGGCCCGCCCGCGGCGCGCTCGGCCATGACCTGGCGCATGAAGCCCTCCCCCACGCCTTTGACGGCGGAGAGGCCGAAGCGGATGTGCTCCCCCGCGACGGTGAAGTCCGCGTCGGACTCGTTCACGTCCGGCGGCAGCACCGCGATGCCGAGACGGCGGCACTCCGCGATGTACTCCGCCACCTTGCCGGAGAGCTCGCGCACGCTCGTCAGCAGCGCCGCCATGTACTCCCGCGGGTAATGGTTTTTGAGCCAGGCCGTGCGGTAGCTGACGATGGCGTAGCTCACGGCGTGGGCCTTGTTGAAGGCGTAGTCCGCGAAGTCGTTGATCTCGTCGTAGATGCTGTTCGCCACGGCCTCGGGGACGCCGTTCGCGATGCAGCCGGGGATGTTGCGCTCCGGATCGCCGTAGACGAAGGCCTTCCGCTCCGCGTCGATGACGGCGTGCTTTTTCTTCGACATCGCCCGGCGGATCATGTCCGCCTGCCCCAGCGAGAAGCCCGCGAGCCGCTGCAATATCGCAAGGACCTGCTCCTGGTACACGATGCAGCCATAGGTGACCTGCAAAATCGGCTCCAGCATCGGGTGCTTGTAGGCGATCTTCTCCGGGTGGACCGCGCAGTCCAGGAACCGGGGGATCGAATCCATGGGGCCCGGCCGGTACAGGGCGATGACGGCGGTGATGTCCTCCATGCTGCGGGGGCCGAGGCCCACGCAGACGCCCGTCATGCCGGCGGACTCGAGCTGGAACACGCCGGAGGTGTGGCCCTCGGCCAGCATCTCGTAGGTCGAGACGTCGTCCTCCGGGATGCTCTCCACCCGGAAATCCGGGTCCTTCCGCCGGATGAGCTCGGCGGCGTCCTCCATGACCGTGAGGTTTCGAAGGCCCAGAAAGTCCATTTTGAGAAGCCCCAGCTCCTCGATCTCCGTCATCGGGAACTCGCAGACCACGGCCTCGTCGTTTTTGGCGAGGGGCAGATAGTCCGTCAGCGGGTCCCGGGAGATGACGACGCCCGCGGCGTGGGTGGAGGCGTGCCGGGGCATGCCCTCCAGGGCGGCGGCGGTGTCGATGAGCGCCCGGATACGGTCGTCCCCCTCCACCATCTCCCGCAAGGGCTTCGACAGCCCCACCGCCTCTTTGAGGGAGATCTTGCGGCTGTTCTGGCCCATGGGGATCTGCTTTGCGACGGCGTCGGCCTCGCCGTAGGGGATGTTCGTCACCCGGGCCACGTCCCGGACCACCTGGCGGGCGGCCATGGTGCCGAAGGTGACGATCTGGGCGACGTGGTCCGCGCCGTACTTGCGGGTGACGTAGTCGATGACCTCGCCGCGGCGGCGGACGCAGAAGTCCATGTCGATGTCCGGCATGGTGACGCGCTCGGGGTTCAAAAAGCGCTCGAAATAGAGGCTGTACTTCACGGGGTCGATGTCCGTGATGTGCAGGCAGTAGCTGACGAGGGAGCCCGCCGCGGAGCCGCGGCCCGGGCCCACGGGGATGCCCTGGGAGCGGGCGTAGTTCACGAAATCCCACACCACGAGGAAGTA
This sequence comes from uncultured Oscillospiraceae bacterium, assembly GCA_905234575.1. GTDB lineage: Bacteria > Bacillota > Clostridia > Oscillospirales > Oscillospiraceae > CAJOIG01. The sequence continues at coordinate 5,726 of CAJOIG010000054.1, read as the reverse complement.
GTCCGTGAAGCCCATCTGCCGGATGACGCCGAGCTCATAGTCGAGCTGCGCCTGCAGCTCCGGCCCGCCGCCGGGATAACGCTTTTCGAGGCCCGCGAGGCAGAGCTTCCGCAGGTAGGAAAAGCTGTCCGTCTCCCCCTCCGGGAGCTGGAAGCGCGGCAGGTGGTAGTTCCCGAACTCAAAGTCGAACTCGCACAGCTCCGCGATCCGCGCGGTGTTGTCGTACGCCTCGGGGAAGTCCGGGAACAGGCGGCGCATCTCCTCCTCGGATTTGAGGTACATCTCCTCGGAGTCGAACTTCATTCGGTCCGGGTCGTCCACGGTCTTGCCGGTCTGGATGCACATCAAAATGTCCTGGGCGCGGGCATCCTCCCGGCGGAGGTAGTGGGCGTCGTTCGTCACGACAAGGGGGATGCCGGTCTCCCGGTGCAGGCGGAGGAGGCCCTGGGCGGCCTTCCGCTCCTCGGGGATTCCGTGGTCCTGAAGCTCGAGATAGAAATTGCCCCGTCCGAAGAGGCTGTCCAGCTCCAGCGCCCGGGCCTTCGCGCCCTCGTAATCCCCCTGGACGAGCTTCTGCGGGATGTCCCCCGCGAGGCAGGCGGACAGGCAGACGAGGCCCTCGGCGTGCTCGTGCAGGAGGGGCCAGTCGATCCGGGGCTTGACGTAGAAGCCGTCGATGAACGCCTTCGACACCAGACGGCAGAGGTTGTGGTAGCCCGTCTCGTTTTTGCACAGGAGGATGAGGTGGGAATAGCGGTTGTCCACGCCGTACTCCCGGTCCGTGAGGCTCCGGGGCGCGACATAGACCTCGCAGCCGATAATGGGCTTCACCCCCGCCTCGCGGCACGCCTTGTAGAAGGCGACGGCGCCGTACATGACGCCGTGGTCCGTGATGGCGACGGCGGTCTGTCCCAGCTCCCTGGCGCGCCTTGGCAGCTCCCGGATGCGGCAGGCGCCGTCCAGGAGGCTGTATTCGCTATGCACATGCAGGTGGACAAAGGCCATGTTTCATTCCTCGGGGATCGCCGCCGCGAGGTCCAGGAGCTTGCGGAGGCGGTGGTTCATGCAGCTTTTTGTAACGGGGGGCGAGGCAAGCGCCGCGAGGTCCGCGAGGCTCCCCGCGGGGTTCGCGATGCGTAAAAGCGCCGTGTCCTGGAGGGGCGTCGGCAGGGTGTCGAGCCCGGGCCCGGCCTCCAGGCGGCGGATGGCGGCGAGCTGGGCGGCCGCGGCGTCGGTGACCTTGTCGGCGTTCGCCATGTCGCAGTTCGTCAGGCGGTTCATGGCGTTTGCCATGTGCTTTTCCACCTTCGCGGACATGAGCTCCATGGCGGAGACCGCCGCGCCCATGGTGGTGAGCAGGTCCTCGATGGCCCCGCTCTGCTTGAAGTAGGTGATGTATCCCGCGCCGCGGCGGGAGTCCTTCGGCTCGAAGCCCATCTCCCGCAGCAGGGCGTTCATCTGCCGGCAGACGCCCCCGTGGCTCGTGGCGAGCTCCAGGTGGTAGCGCTTGCGCGGGTCCGTGACGCTGCCCCCCGCGAGGAAGGCCCCCCGCAGGAAGGCCACGCGGTCGCACTCCGTCTCCACCAGGGCGAGGTTGAGCTGGTGGGCCAGGGTCCGGGCGGGATCGTACCCCACGGCGTCGAAGATGGCGCGGATCTTGGCGGGGTCCGTCACGAGGAAGGTGCGCTTGCCGGCGCCGTCCTCCGGCGGGCAGCGGTCGAAGCCCACGCCGCCGAAAGCCCGGCGGAACAGCTTCGGCAGCCGGGCGGCAAAGCCGTCGTGGGCGGTCATGATCCGGATCTGGGACAGGGAGAAGGTGTGGGCGTACAGCAGCACGCCGTAGGCCTCCGCCAGGGCGCAGCATTTTTTGGCGAGCCCGTCCCGGCAGAGCTCGGTCTTGACGTCGGCGGCGAAGCTCATGGCCGATCCCCCCGGACGCGGGTGGCGGCCTTCTCGTCGTAAAGCTCGATGAGGGCGGCGGCCAGGGCGGCGGGATCGTGGCGCACGAGCCCGTTCTGCCAGGCGGCCACCGGGGCGAAGACCGTCTCCACGCCCATGGCCCGCAGCTCCCCGCCGTCCGTCACGATGGGGGCGGCGTTCTCCGGGCGGTAGCGCTCCGCCACCTCGGCGGGGATGGGCCGGGAGTTCGCGAGGACGTACCGGAACAGGCCCGCGCCGCACTGGCGGGTCAGGGCGCGGACGTGGTGGGCGGCGGTGTAGCCCTCCGTCTCGCCGTCCTGGGTCATGACGTTCATGACATAGACCTTCACGGCGGAGGAGGCGTGGATGGCCTCCGCCACGCCGGGGGTGAGCAGCGTCGTCAGGACGCTCGTGTACAGACTGCCGGGCCCCAGCACGATGAGGTCCGCCGCGGCGATGGCGTCCAGCGCGGCGGGCAGCGGCGCGGGGGCCGCGGGTTCCAGGGTGATCCGGTCGATGACGGCGTTGGAGGCGCGCTTGTGGGCCGTGATGGTGGTCTCGCCGCGGACGACGGCGCCGTCGCTGAACCGGGCGCAGAGGGTGATGTTCTCGTTCGTGACGGGCAGGACCCGCCCGGTGATGGCGAGGACCTGGCTGAGCTTCTGCACGGCGAGATCGAAGCTGGGGGAGGTGTCGTACAGCGCGGCCAGGAGCAGGTTCCCCAGGCTCTGTCCGGCGAGGGACCCCTCGCGGAAGCGGTAGCCCAGCATCTCCTGCATGGCGGGCTCGGCGTTCGCGAGGGCCTGGATGCAGTTTCGCACGTCCCCCACGGCGGGGATGCTCATCTCCCGGCGGAGGATGCCGGTGCCGCCGCCGTCATCCGTCACGGCGACGATGGCGGTGATGTCGTCGCTGTGGGCCTTCAGGCCCCGCAGCATGGTGGAAAGTCCCGTGCCGCCGCCCAGCACGGCGATGCGTATCTTTCGTTTTCTCATATCAGCGCTCCGCGTCCCGATGGACGACCGAGACCGCGTGGCCCGCGGCCTCCAGGGCGTCGGCCAGGGCCTGGGCCATGGCGACGCTGCGGTGATGCCCGCCGGTGCAGCCCACGGCGATGGTGAGCTCCGTCCGGTCCGGGCCGTACTGCGGGATGAGGAAGGCGATGAGGTCGGTCAGCCGGTCCAGCAGCGCCTGGGCCGCGCCGCCCTCGAAGACGTAGGCGGCCACGGCGGGGTCGAGCCCCGTCTTCTCCCGGAGCTCGTCGTCGTAGTAGGGGTTCGGCAGGCAGCGCACGTCGAAGACCAGGTCCGCCTCCGAGGGGATGCCGTGCTTGTAGCCGAAGGAGACGAGGTTCACGGTAAACGGCGCCTCGCCGGGCTCCAGCAGGCTGCGGATCCGGGCCTTGAGGCGGTTGAGGCTCAGGCCGGTGGTGTCGATGACCAGGTCCGCCCGGTCCCGCAGGGGGGCCAGCAGCGCCGACTCCCGCTGGAGCGCCTCCCGGATGCTGCCGCCGGGCTCCGCCAGGGGATGGCGGCGGCGGCTCTCCTTGTAGCGGCGGAGGATGGTGTCGTACTTCGCCTCGAGATACAGGATCCGGACCGTTCCGTCCAGCTTCGCCAGCTCATCCAGCATGGAAAGGAGGACCTTGTGGTCTGTCAGGCTGCGGACGTCCATGACGAGGGCGGCCCGCTCATAGCGCCCGTGGGCCGCGCTGCACAGGGCGGCAAAGGAGGGCAGCAGCGCCGCGGGGAGATTGTCCACGCAGTAGTAGTTCAGGTCTTCGCAGACGTCCGCCGCCCGGGTCTTGCCCGCGCCGGACAGGCCGGTGATGATGAGAAGCTCCATGGTTCACTCCCTCACGATGCGGACCTCCGGCTCGAGCGCGATGCCGGTGCGTCCGAATACGACGGCTTGGATATGGTCGATGAGGCGGAGGACGTCCTCCGCGGTGGCGCCGCCGGCGTTCACGACGAAGCCCGCGTGCTTCGGGGACACCATCGCCCCACCGACCGCCGCGCCCTTGAGGCCCGCCTCGTCGATGAGGGCCGCGGCAAAGCCGCCCGCCGGCCGCTTGAAGGTGCTGCCCGCGGAGGGCATATCCAGCGGCTGGCTCGCCCGGCGCTTGTCGGCGAGCTCCCGCATCCGCGCGGCGATGGCCGCGGGATCCCCGGGCGCGAGGCGGACCGTCGTCCGCAGCACGATCCCCGGATTCTCCGAGAAGAAGCTGTGCCGGTAGGCGAAATCATGCTCCCCGCCCCGCAGGACGCGGCGCTCGAGGCTCTCGCCGTCCAGGTATTCCGTCTCGGTGACGACGTCCCTGAGCTCGCCGCCGTAGGCTCCGGCGTTCATGACGACCCCGCCGCCGACGCTGCCGGGGATGCCGTGGGCAAACTCCAGCCCAGCAAGGCCCGCGCTCTGGGCGGCGGCGGCGAGCTGAGCGAGGGTCGTGCCGGCCTCGGCGGTGAGGCAGGCGTCCCGGCGCTCGATGCGCCCGACCCCCGGGCAGGTCTTCACGACGACCTTATCGAGCCCGGCGTCCGGGAAGAGGAGGTTCGTGCCGTTGCCCAGCAGGAAGGGGTCCGCGCCCCGGTCCCGCAGGAAGCGGCAGAGGTCGGCGAGCTCTGACCCCGAGGCCGGGGCCAGCAGCAGCGCCGCCGGACCGCCGATGCGGAAGGACGAATGCTTCGAAAGCGGCTCGTTCTCCCGGAGGTCCAACCCCGGGAAGGCCGCGCGCAGATCGCGGATGAGAGCAGAGAGATGGTCCATAGGTTCCTCGATTCAGAAGTCGATTCCGGCGTCGATCTGGGCGTCCACGCGGCGGGCCAGTTCCTCCGCCGCGCTGTAGCCGGACTTGCGCTGGCGGTTCGTCATGGCGGCGAGCTCCAGGATGATGGCCAGGTTCCGGCCGGGTCGGACGGGGATCGTCACGAGGGGCACGGACACATCCAGGAAGCTCGTGCTGTGCATCTCGATGCCCAGCCGGTCGTAGGCGCGGCTGTCGTCCCACAGCTCCAGGGACACGACGAGATCGATGGGGCAGGAGGGCTTCACGGCGCCGATGCCGAACACGTCCTGGACGTTGATGACGCCGATGCCGCGCAGCTCCATGAAATACTGGATGATGGAGGGCGAGCGGCCCATGAGGGAGTCCCGGGAGGTCCGCAGGATCTCCACGGCGTCGTCCGCGATGAGGCGGTGGCCCCGCTTGATGAGCTCCAACGCCGTCTCGGACTTGCCGATTCCGCTGTCGCCGGTGATGAGCATGCCCTCGCCGTGGACCTCCACCAGCACGCCGTGGATGGTCTGCCGCGGGGCGAGGTGCCGCCGCAGCGCGCCGATGAGCTGGGCGTAGAGCTCCGAGGTGTCCACCTCCGACAGCAGGACGCTCACGCCGTATTTCTCCGCCATGGCAAGACACTCGGGCATGGGCGGCTCGTTGTGGGCGACGATGACCGCCGGGACCCGGTGGCTCATGATGACCTCCAGGGCGGCGAGACGGCCCTCGGGGGTCATCTCGTTCAGCAGCGCGTGCTCGGCCTTGCCGAGGATCTGGAGGCGGTCGGTGTCAAAATACTCCAGATGGCCCAGAAGCTGGATGCCCGGCCGGTTCAGGTCCACGCTGGTGATGACCTTGGTGTCGTAGTCCGGCGCGGCGTAGGCGGGCTTCATGTCGAGCTCCTCCGCCACGACGGAGAGCTTTACGGAATAGCGCACGGGAACACCCCATTTCCACTGTATGGTATCATTCCTATTTTAATACATATCCGGGCGTTTACGCAATCCCAAGATGGGCAAATACGAAAAAT
>CAJOIG010000053.1 GCA_905234575.1 uncultured Oscillospiraceae bacterium | reverse complement strand
GGCGACGACAACATGTTCCTGTTCGGCCTCCGGGCCGAGGAGGTGGAGGAGCTCCGTCCTCACTACGATCCCCGGGCGTATTGCGACGCCGATCCCATCGCCCGGGCGGTCATCGAGCGGTTCAACACCGGCTTCTCGGACGGCAAGAGCTATTCCGACCTCACGGGCGGCCTGCTTTACGGCGGCGACCCGTACATGCTCCTCGCGGACTTCGCGGACTACCGCCGGGCCCATGAGGACCTCTATCGGCTGCTGGCCGATCCCCGCGCGGCGGCGCGGGTCTCCCTTGTGAATATCGCGGAATCCGGCTTCTTTGCCGCGGACCGCGCGATTCAGGAATATGCCAGAGACATCTGGCACATCTGAAAGGAGAAAGACACAGCATGAAAAACCTCAGCAGGATCCTCTCGATCGTCCTGGCCCTCTGCCTGACTCTCGGCGTCAGCGCGCTGGCCTCGGGCGAGCCCTCCGGCTCCGACGAGACCGTCATGTCCCGAAACGCGAGCGCCGAGGCAGGCAGCGTCGCCATCGCCGTGGACGAGGAGGGCGTGACCCTGGGCGACACCGGCACCATTGCGATCGTCAGCCCCGGCGGCGATATTACCGACACCGGTATCTATGGTGTGATCGCGGAAATCAGCGACTTTTCCACGACCTTTGTCAAGGTCACGGGCGGCGAGTACACCATCGCGGATTCTGTTCTTACTAAGAACGTGACCGCGCCCGTGGATGCGAACGCCGCCGGCGGCAGTCTCGCCGCGGTGACGGACGGCATACTTTACATCACGAACTCCCTGCTCGTGAACAACGGCAAGGGCGGCCGAAACGGCAACTACACCGTGGACTGCGAGCGCACCGGCACCATGGTAGTCACGAACTCCAGCATCTATCAGCTCGGCTCCATGGGCGACGCCAACGGCTACACCGACGACATCGCCGATCCCCCCTCCAACCTGGGCCTTCTGATCTCCGGTTACGCCCGCGCCAATATGTCCGTCGGCACCAGCAAGACCTATTACTACGGCTCCACCGTTACCACCGAGGGCTGGGCCGCCATGAGCACCGACTCCGCCCAGAACGGCTTTGCGTTCTATAGCTATGACTCCGACGCCTATGCGCTTCTGGGCGGCTATGGCACCTATGCCGATACCTCCTGTGTGGACTGGTTCTACGCCTCCGGGCTGAACAGCCCTGAGGTGGGCGCCATCATCTCCAACAACGGTGAGATTCATATGCGCAACGGCTCCGACGCCGACGCGGAGGCCCTGGCCTATCTGCCGGAGGACTATGTACCCTCCGAGAGCTACGGCGACGGCCGCTCCTCCGTCCAGGCCGGACGCAACGACTTCCAGCTCCATTCTCCCGATATGGGCGGCGGCGGCGCCCGGGGCGACTTCGTGGCGGTCCTGGATCTGAAGGACACCGACCTCGTCACCAGCGCCGAGATGGACGCCGAGGCGACCCTCATCGACTGGTCGAAGGACTACGGCCCCGCCGTGGCGGAGTACATTGACCTCGTCAAGGGCGCGAATATCCTTGTGAAGTCCACCGGCGCGGACATCGACCTTGAGAACGTCACCGCCGAGAGCTCCAGCGGCGTCCTGCTCATGACCGCGCTGAACTCCGACTCCATGAGCCGTTACGCTCTGGCCGCGGACGACATGACCGACAAGTACGTCACCATGACCCTCACCGGCTGCGACATCGCGGGCGACGTGGACCACTACGACTACCAGCGCAACACCGCCGTGGAGCTCGTCGGCTCCACCTGGGACGGCGCTTACGTCACCATCGACAAGGCCGCGTGGGACGGCATGTGGTCCGACGCCGCGAAGGCCCACGACTACTGCTACTGGATCCTCGACACTGCGAAGTACTTCGACGGCGAGGGCACCCTCTCCAAGCTCAGCATCGACGGCGCTTCCGTCTGGAATGTCACCGGCGAATCGAATCTCGATGAGCTCACCGTTGCGGCGGGCGGCGTCGTGAACGGCAATGTCACTGTGGACGGCCAGGCCGTGGACGTCTCCAAGGGCGGCTCCTGGGCCGGCGACATCGTCGTGACCCCGGCCTCCAGCGCTGCCTCCGGCGAGGCTTCCGGCGCCTCCGCGGAGCCTGCCGCCGCGGGCGAGACCTATCCCCGCTTCGACGAGTACCGCGACTATGTGGCCGCGTATGCCCTGGCCGACAGCTTCATGGCGAACCAGCCCGGCATCCCCGGCGACATTTACGACGCCGTGACGCCGTACGATCAGGTGTTCCTCGACATCGTGCCCCCCATCGGCGCGGTGGACTATGACACCTGGCTCGCCGGCAACTGAGCCTTTCAAAACGCAGAAGACCGTCGGCTCCCTCGGGAGCCGGCGGTTTTTCCGTGCTTCCTGCCGTTCACAGATCGTTTACCGATCGGCGCTCCGATTTCTCTTGACAGGGAAGCGTAATTGTGTTAATTTATTAACAAGCAAAACCATACCACATCAAACAGAGTTTGAAAGGAGTGTTTCGGTATGTTGCTTCTGATCCTCGGCCTTGTGGCCGCCATCGTACTGTTCGTGATGCTGGGCTTCCGTTACGCGGAGGTGTCGGCCCCTGACGCGAAGGGCATCCTCCGCACCCGCCGGACCCGCACCCGCGAGTGGAGCCTTCGTCCGGCGCAGCTTCTGGCGTTTCTGGTTCTCGCGGTGTTCGTGCTCCTGAGCTGCGTCACGGTGGTCCCCACGGGGTACACCGGCATCCTGACCACCTTCGGCCGCGTGGAGGACCGGACCATCAGCGCCGGCGCGCATTTCATCCTGCCGTGGCAGAACGTCGTCAAGATGGACAACCGGACCCAGAAGGTGGAGATCGTCACCTCGGCCTTTTCAAGCGACATCCAGCAGGTGGACCTGCAGCTGTCCGTCAACTACTGCATCGACCAGAGCACCGCCCAGGAACTCTATCGCACAGTGGGCGCGTTCTACTATGACAACGTGATGTATCCCCGCATCCTGGAGAACACCAAGGCCGTCTTCTCCCAGTACTCCGCGGAGAACCTCATCGCCCAGCGGAACACCCTGTCCGACTTTATCGCGGAGAGCACCTCGGCGGACATGCAGCGGTACGGCATCACCATCGTGTCCATCGCCATCGAGGACATCGACTTCACGGACGCCTTCACCGCGGCTGTGGAAGCCAAGCAGGTGGCGGCCCAGAACAAGCTGACCGCCGAGACCGAGCAGGCCCAGAAGACCATGGAGGAGGAGGCCACGGCCCGCCGCGCCGTCATCGCCGCGAACGCCGAGGCCGAAAAGGCCGTTATCGCCGCGAACGCCGAGCTGGAGGTTGTCAAGATCCAGGCCGAGGCGTCCCTCTACGCCGGCGAGAAGGAGGCCGAGATGAACAAGCGCATCTCCGAGTCCCTCACCGACGGGCTCATCGATTACTACTGGATCAAGCAGTGGACGGGCGTGCTGCCCACCACCCTCCTCGGCACGGACGCGAGCTACATGATCGACCTGACCGGCAACGACACAGTCGAGCCGTAAAAAACAGGACCGCCGGCTCCCAAGGGAGTCGGCGGTCTGCGTGTATTGCAGGTGTTTCGATCAGCCGATGAACTCGTCGTAGCTGAGGATGCGGCCCTGGCGGATCATCATGTCGAAGGTCGTGTCGTTGCCGTCGGTGATGGCCTGGATGGCCTCGATGGTGCTGTCCACGATCTCGGGGGGCGCGTGCTCGTCGGATTTCAGGGCGTCGATGACGTAGGCCTTGTAGCCCTCAAGGTCCTTGGAGTAGCCGTCGGCGGGGAAGAGCTCGGCCACGGGCTCGCCGGTGGGCTCCTCGGAGGGCTCGCCGATGGTGGGAGCCTGGGCGTCGGGAACGGCGGGCGCGGCAGCCGGAGCGGCCTCGGCGGCGGGCGCGGCTTCCTCAGCTTTGGAGCCGCCGCCGCAGGCGGCGAGTGCCAGGACCATCACAAGAGCGAGAAGCAGTGCAAGAGTCTTTTTCATGTGGGTTCCTCCTTTTTACGTGATAAACACATTGTAATCCCGAATGCTGGAAAAGTCAACGGGGGAGCCGAATGAAAACAGGCCCTTCCCCGGGGGGAAGGACCTGTTTATGAGCCTGTGCGATCAGGCAGCGGGCTCCTCGGTGGGCTCGCCGGAGGGCTCGCCGGTGGGAGAACCCATGTTGGCGATGTCGGCCTCGGGCTTGCCGGCGGCGACCCAGTCGGCGAAGTGCAGAACGCCGACGTCGTTGAACAGAACGGTCATCTGGGGGATGGCGTCCACGTCTTCCTCGCTGGCGCAGGCCATGACGCTCGCCTTCACGGCGGCGCCTTCCTCCTCGGTGGGGGCGCCGGCGGCGACGTACTCCGCGATGTAGGCGAGCCACTCGGAGAAGTCGTCACCCTCGGCGGCGGGAGCCTCGGCAGCGGCGGGAGGCGCGGCGTCAGGGGCGGCCGCGGGAGCGGCGGGAGCGGCGGGAGCGGCGGGGGCCGCGGGAGCAGCCTCGGCGGCGGGAGCGGGTTCCTCGGCCTTGGAGCCGCCGCCGCAGGCGGCGAGGGCCAGGACCATCACGAGGGCAAGAACGAGCGCAAGAGTCTTTTTCATGTGGTGTTTCCTCCTAAACAAATTGTTGTGATGCTTATATATTATAGGTCCTCCGCCCGAAAAAGTCAATGGCAGGAGTCTTTCCATGAAAAGATTACAATGTTTACAAAAAAGTGTAGAATTATTGCGAAAGACCTGCTATAATACCAAATGTAAGATTATGTCTGTCCGATTCGGCGGTTTTGCCGCCGGACGCAGGAGGTGTCACTCATGTCCGAATATACCGAGCGCGAACAGCAGGAGATGATCGACCGCGCCAGAGCGGGCGACCCCGAGGCCAATTACAGGCTCTCCATGTGGGCCCTCGAGCAGTCCGCGGCCGAGCCGGACGAGGAGCGCTGGAACCGCCTGGCGGCGAAGTGCCTCGTGCGGTCGGCGGAGGCGGGCTACGGTCCGGCGAAGGAGAAAATGAAGGAGCTTCTCGCCCAGACCGCTTATGCCGAGGAATCCGCGCCGACTCCCGCGCCTGTGCCGGAGCCGGTCCCGGAGGTCGAGCCCATCCCCGCGGCGGAGCCCGAGCCGGAGCCGGTCCGGGAGTATATCCCCCGGACGGAGCGGACAGCCCGTCCGGCGGAGCCTTCGCGGAAGACGGCGGCGTCCCGTACCGCCCGGAGCCGGAGCGGCGCGTCCTCCACGGACAAGGCCGGCGCGGTCAAGGCCAAGGTCCTCGCCGTCCTCTCCGCCATCGGCGCGTTCTTCGTCTTCCTGGGCGGGAAGCTGAAGGACATCTTCGTGCGCGTCACCCGCAAGGGCGGCCCTCTGGACGTGGACCTCTGGAGCAAGGCCAAGTGGAAGCGGGTGCAGATCATCTGCATCGCCGTCTGCGTGGTCCTCGCCATCCTGATCGTGACCCTCATCGCCGGCGGGCGTAAGAAGAAGGCCGAGACGCCGGAGGTCATCCCCACCCCGGAGGTGGAGATCGCCGCCACGCCCGTGCCCACCCCGACGCCGGACCCGACCTATCCCGACCAGGCCACCCGCGCGGCCATCGCCGCCGCGGCGCTCGACGTCTATCCCACGGAGCAGGAGTATGTCACCGAGCCCAGGACCGTCCAGGTCGCCACGAACGGCGGCACCCTGAACCTGCGAAAGGGCACCAGCGCGGACACCGAATGGCTCGCCTCCATGCCCTACCACACCAGCCTGCCCGTGTACGCCTACCACAGCGGCTGGGCGCTCGTCAACTACGACGGCACCTACGGCTGGGCCAGCGTGGACTATCTCTCCCAGGTCGGGGAATGACCCCATCCCACAAAAAAGCGGCGGACTGTGAGCGATCACGGTCCGCCAAAGCATAGGGTTGTGGGATAAAGATATGAGCCGGGCCCTCCGGACCCCTTGGATAAGCTGTGCTTACAGCATAGCGCGGAACGGGCGGTTTGTAAAGAGCGAGGAAGGACGAATGGACACTAGTTTTGTCGAGCGGCTCGAAAAGCGGGCCCGGACCATGCTGCCGGCCGCGGCGGTGATGGCCGTCGAGTGCCGCGCCGACGCCACGGGCGATCCCCGGTGGGAGGCGCTGCTGGCGGAGATCCAGGAGAAGGGTCGGAAGGGCGAACCCCTTTGCGCAGAGCCCTATGAGCTCGTCGTTTTCGAGGACCGGGTCCTGCTGCGCTGCGGCGGCTGCCCCCGGGGGGATACGCTGCCGCAGATCGCCGGGGTGGGCTATGGCCGGGACGAGGCCGAGGCCCGCCGGAACGCCCTGTATGCCCTCACCCTGCCCGCGGACCGTCCGAACGCCCGGGAGCCCGGCTGCTTCCGCGCCCACGTCTGGGGGGAGGGCCCCGTGAGGGCCGTGGTGAAAAGCTGCGTTTTTGACCGCGTCGCCTACGCCGGACCGTCACCGGTTTGACAGCGCGGGCGTTTCGCAGTATAATAATTCCTTAATAAAGCATCGGGAGAACATCGAACGTGAATCAACGCGCGCGAAAACTTACGGCGCTGCTGCTGGCGGCGCTTCTGTGCCTTGCGCTGGCGGTGCCCGGCTTCGCGGAGGAGGAGCCTCTGCCGGAGGAGCCCGCCGCCGCGCCGGAGCCGGAGCCTCTGCCCGAGCCCGAACCAGAGCCCGAGCCCGAACCGGAGCCCGAACCGGAGCCCGAGCCCGAACCCGAGCCCGCGCCGGAGGCCCAACCGGCGGCCGGCTTCGAGATCCCGTTCGATGATTACGTCGTAGGCGGCTGGTACGACCGGACGGCGAATGAGCTCACCTGCTGCCGCTTCCTGCGGGAGGAGCTGGGTCTGAACGCGGCGGCGGTCTGCGGCATCCTCGCGAACATCGAGCGCGAGAGCGAGTTCAGCCCGCACTGCCTCGGAGACAATGGCACGAGCTACGGCATCTGCCAGTGGCACAACGGGCGCTTCATCGACCTGCGGGACTGGTGCTGGTGGGCCTGGTGGGACTACACCTCCCTGGAGGGGCAGCTCCATTACCTGGTCTATGAGCTCGAGACCTTCTACCCGGACCTCCTCGCGTATCTGCGGGAGACCGAGGATTCGGCCTGGGGCGCCTACTGGGCCGCGGACCAATGGTGCCGCCGGTTCGAGCGCCCGGACCACGTGGACCGGGAGGCTTACGACCGGGGCGTCCGGGCGGAGACGGTTTTCTTCGCCTACTACGGCTGCCATCGGGTGTTCTTCGATCCGGCGGGCGGCGTTCTGGAGGAGGAGAGCCGGACCTTCCTGAACGGCGAGACCTGGGGCGAGCTGCCGACCCCGTCGCGGGTGTTTTTCGACTTCGGCGGCTGGACGCTGGAGGACGGCACGGTCCTCGCGGCGGAGGACGTCGTGGCCCTGGAGAGCAACATCACCCTCCACGCCGTTTGGACGGCCCAGGCGCCGCTGGCCGCCTCGCCCATGCGGGAGGGGGACGCCGGGGACGACGCGGTGGCGGCGGCTCTCGCGGAGAACGGTCCCCTGGGGGCACCCCGATGCGCCTTCACCACGGAGGCCCCTCCCGAACCAATGGAAATAGTAAAACCGGGACGCTCGGCGTCCCGGTTTTTTTATGCGGTTTTCCCTCAGCAGACGGGCATGACCCAGCCGAAGGGATCGTCCAGCTTGCCCCACTGGATGCCCGTGACGGTGTCGTACAGGCGCTGGGTGAGCTCACCGATCTCGAAGTTGTTGACGATGTGCTCCTTGCCCTGGTAGCTGATCTTGCCGATGGGGGAAATGACGGCGGCGGTGCCGGTGCCCCAGGCCTCCTCCAGCGTGCCGGCCTCCGCGGCGGCGATGAGCTCGTCCACGGAGATGTCCCGCTCCTCGACCTCGTAGCCGAAGTGCTTCAGCACCTCGATGACGGACTTGCGGGTGATGCCGGGCAGGACGGTGCCCTTCGCGAGAGAGGGGGTCACGACCTTGCCGGCGATCTTGAACATGACGTTCATGGAGCCGACCTCTTCGATGTACTTCTGCTCCACGCCGTCGAGCCAGAGGACCTGGCTGAAGCCCTGAGCCTCGGCCAGCGCGCCGGCGTGCAGGGACGCGGCGTAGTTGCCGCCGCACTTCGTGAAGCCGGTGCCGCCGCGGACGGCGCGGACCTCGCGGCTCTCGATGGCGATCTTGACGGGGTTCAGGCCCTCGGGGTAGTAGCAGCCCACCGGGCAGGTCACGATGCAGAAGAGATAGGTGTGAGCGACGTGCACGCCGAGATGGGCGTCGGTCGCGAACACGAAGGGACGGATGTAGAGGCTGGTGTCCGGCTCGGAGGGGACCCAGTCCTGATCGACCGTGATGAGGGTCTTCAGCGCGTCGAGGTACACGTCCTCGGGGATGTGGGGGATGCAGAGCTTCTCGGCGGAGCGGTTCATGCGGGCGATGTTCTCCGTGGGCCGGAAGAGCTGGACCTTGCCCTCGGCGGTGCGGTAGGCCTTCATGCCCTCGAAAATCTCCTGGGCGTAGTGGAAGACCATGGTGGTGGGCTCCAGGGAGATGGGGCCGTAGGGGACGATGCGGGCGTCGTGCCAGCCCGTGCCCTCGGTGTAGTTCATGAGGAACATGTGGTCGGAGAAATAGGTCCCGAAGGGGATGCCGTCCATGGAGGGCTTCTGCTTCGGCGTGGTGGTGCGGGTGATGGTGATTTCCATGGGGTTGCCTCCTTGTATGCTTTGATGCGGGTGCATTTATCTAACTAAATGGATATTATAAGCGCATTTTTTGCCGTCTGCAAGAGATAACGGCGAGGTTTTCGCATCTTTTCTCCGGTTTTTCTCCCGGAAGGACGGGTATGCTTCGGGGTTGTAATTTTTTGTCGGGAATTTTGTAACTTTCTCTGGGCTTTTCGTAACGAATGTGATATAATGAAACGGATAAGGAAAAAGGTTACAAGCGAGGTGATCCCATGAGGCGAACGAACCGGGCCGCGGCGCTCCTGCTTGCGGCGCTGCTGGCGCTGTCCTGCGTGGGATGCATGGCCTCGACGGAGCAGCTCTACGCCCTGCCCCAGCTCTCGGACGAGTACGTCCAGCTCGAGACCCTCATCGCGGACCGCATCCGCTCCGGCGGAGAGTACGCCGCGCCCACGGAGGGCACGAACCGCCAGACCGTGCAGCTGCGCGACCTGGACGGGAACGGCGAGCCGGAGGCCATCGCCTTCCTCGCGGACGGGAGCCACACCCCCAGCGTCTGCGTCTACCGGCGGGACGACGAGGGCAGCTACTACCTCTTCGTCGCCATCGAGGGCGTGGGCAGCGCCGTCGGCAGCGTGGAATATGCGGACCTGACGGGGGACGGCGGCATGGAGCTCATCCTCACCTGGCAGCTCGGCGGGGACATCGGGCTGCTTTCGGTGTACTCCCTGCGGGCCGAGGAGCAGACCCAGCTCCTCAGCGCGGACTGCGCGGCCTTCCTTGCGGCGGACCTGGACGGAGACGGCGTGAGCGAGCTCTTCGGCGTGGAGCCCGACCGGGACGGCGGCGCCGTCACCCGGTACGATTTTTCCGGCGGCGGCTGCGAGGAGTCCGAGGCGCCCCTCTCCGACGGGGTAGAGGACCTTCTCCGCCTGCGGACCGGCGT
>CAJOIG010000052.1 GCA_905234575.1 uncultured Oscillospiraceae bacterium | reverse complement strand
TCGCGGATGGTCTTCTGGCCGAGATACATACCGAGGCCGAACTCCGCGTTGTCCTCGAACAGGGAGTTGGCCCACGCGGGACCGCGGCCCTCCTTGGTGCGGGTGTAGGGGCTCGTGGCGGCCGGACCGCCCCAGATGGAGGAGCAGCCGGTAGCGTTCGCGATGTACATGTGGTCGCCGCAGACCTGGGTCACGAGGCGGGCGTAGCTCGTCTCGGCGCAGCCGGCGCAGGAGCCGGAGAACTCAAGCAGCGGCTGGTGGAACTGGCTGCCCTTGACGGACAGGTCGAAGAGCTCCTCCTTCGGGGAGACCTCGTCCACCATGTAGTTCCAGACGGCCTCCTGGGCCTGCTCCTCCTCGCGGCCGACCATGGCGATGGCCTTCGTCGGGCAGACGCCGACGCAGACGCCGCAGCCCATGCAGTCGAGCGGGCTGACCGCCATAGTGAACTTGTAGACGCCCTTGCCCTTGCCGGCCTTCCAGTCGACGATCTTCGCGGCCTTGGGGGCCTTCGCGGCCTCGTCCTCGGTCAGGGCGAAGGGACGGATGGTGGCGTGGGGGCAGACGAAGGCGCACTGGTTGCACTGGATGCACTTGGAGCTGTCCCAGCGGGGCACGGTGACCGCGACGCCGCGCTTCTCATGGGCGGAGGCGCCGAGGAAGAAGGTGCCGTCCACATGATCGGCGAAGGCGGAGACGGGCAAGCTGTCGCCGTCCATCTTGTCCACGGGGTTCAGGATGGTCTCGACCATCTTCATGACCTCGGGCCGGTCGGGATGGACCTCGGGATCGGGGGTGTCGGCGGCGTCCGCCCAGGCGGCGGGCACGTCGATCTTCACGAAGGCGTTCGCGCCGAGGTCGATGGCCTTGTGGTTCATGTCCACGATGTCCTGGCCCTTCTTGCGGTAGGACTTCGTGGCGGCCTCCTTCATGTGCTGGATGGCCTCCTCCGCGGGCATGACCTTTGCCAGGGCGAAGAACGCGGACTGGAGGATGGTGTTCGTGCGCTTGCCCATGCCGATCTCGATGGCGAGGTCGATGGCGTTGATGGTGTAGAGCTGGATATTGTTCTTCGCGATGTAGCGGCGGGCGGCGCCGTCGAGGTGCTTGTCGAGCTCCTCGGGCTTCCACTGGCAGTTGATGAGGAAGACGCCGCCGGGCTTCACGTCCTGCACCATCTTGAAGCCTTTGTCCACATAGGACGGGTTGTGGCAGGCGACGAAGTCGGCCTTGGAGATGTAGTACGGGCTCTTGATGGGGCTGTCGCCGAAGCGCAGGTGGCTGATGGTGACGCCGCCGGTCTTCTTGGAGTCGTACTGGAAGTAGGCCTGGACGAACTTGTCGGTGTAGTCGCCGATGATCTTGATGGAGTTCTTGTTCGCGCCGACGGTGCCGTCGCCGCCAAGGCCCCAGAACTTGCACTGGATGGTACCGGCGGGCGCGGTATCGGGGGCGGGCTCCTCCTCGAGGGAGAGGTTCGTCACGTCGTCCACGATGCCGACGGTGAACTGGCGCTTGGGTTCGTCCTTCTTGAGCTCCTTATACACCGCGAAGATGCTGGCGGGGGTGGTGTCCTTGGAGGCGAGGCCGTAGCGGCCGCCGACGACCTGGATGCCGCCGCGGCCCGCGGTGGCGAGAGCGGTCACGACGTCCATGTACAGGGGCTCGCCCTGGGCGCCGGGCTCCTTGGTGCGGTCGAGGACCGCGAGCTTCCTGCAGGTGGCGGGGATGGCCTCAAGGAGCTTGTCCGCGGCGAACGGACGGTACAGGCGGACCTTCACGAGGCCGACCTTCTCGCCCTGGGCGGTCAGGAAGTCGATGACCTCCTCGGCCACGTCGCAGACGGAGCCCATGGCGACGATGACGCGCTCGGCGTCGGGAGCGCCGTAGTAGTTGAAGAGCTTATAGTCGGTGCCGAGCTTGGCGTTGACCTTGTCCATGCAGTCCTGGACGATGGCGGGCAGGGCGTTGTAGTAGGTGTTCGCCGCCTCGCGGTGCTGGAAGAAGATGTCGCCGTTCTCGTGGGAGCCGCGCATGATGGGGCGCTCGGGGTTCAGGGCGCGGGCGCGGAAGGCCTCAACGTCCTTCATGTCGAGCATGTCGCGGAGGTCCTCATAGTCCCAGACCTCGATCTTCTGCAGCTCGTGGGAGGTGCGGAAGCCGTCGAAGAAGTTCACGAACGGGACCCGGCCCTTCAGCGCGGCGAGATGCGCCACGGGAGACAGGTCCATGACCTCCTGGGTGTTGGTCTCCGCGAGCATCGCGAAGCCGGTCTGACGGCAGGCGTAGACGTCGGAGTGGTCGCCGAAGATGGACAGGGAATGGGTCGCAACGGTGCGGGCCGTGACATGGAAGACGGTCGGCAGGAGCTCGCCGGCGATCTTGTACATGTTCGGGATCATGAGCAGCAGGCCCTGGGAGGCGGTGTAGGTCGTCGTGAGGGCGCCGGCGTTCAGGCTGCCGTGGACGGCGCCGGCCGCGCCGGACTCCGCCTGCATCTCCTGCACCTTGACGGTGGTGCCGAACAGGTTCTTCTGCCCGGCGGCGGCCCACTGATCCACATAGTCCGCCATCGGGCTCGACGGAGTGATGGGGTAGATGGCCGCGACTTCGGTAAACGCGTAGGACACATGAGCGGCGGCGTTGTTGCCGTCCATGGTCTTCTTGGAACGGGTCATAGACACATATCTCCTTTGCGATAAGAATGAAGGCCCTAATCATGCCATTCTGTTGCACATTGTATCATAAACCCCCGGGCTTGGGAAGCGGTATTTTGCGCTTCCGACGAAAATACTTTTACAAATAAACCAAACAAAAGTTTTTCTTGTATAGTTTTGGGAAATGCGGTATAATACACTGCGTATGTCCATAATGATCTTACAGCAGCGCGATCACAAAAGGAGGTCTTGGCCTTGTTAATGAAGACAAGCGAGAAGGGCGTCATCGACATTGCGAACGACGTTTTTTCGAACATCGTCGGCGACGCGGCGTCGAGCTGCTTCGGCGTCAAGGGTATGGCGAGCCAGTCGAAGGACAGCGGCGTATGGCAGCTCCTCCGGCGGGAATCCATGTCCAAGGGCGTCAGCGTGCACTACGGCGACGACGGCTCCGTCGCGGTGGAGCTGCACATCGTGGTGGACCACGGCGTGAACCTCACGGCCCTCAGCGAGAGCATCATGTCCGAGGTGAGCTACAAGGTCACCGCCGCCACCGGGGTCATCGTGAACCAGGTGGACGTATACATCGATTCCATGAACATGGACTGACAAACGTACCCGCATCATCATAATGCAGGATAGAGGTATGAAACTTTGAGAGAGTATATCGACGGCGCCGCGTTCCGGGACATGGTCCTGTGTGCGTACGACGCCCTGTCTGCCAGTGAGCAGACCATCAACGAGCTGAATGTTTTCCCGGTCCCCGACGGCGACACCGGCACGAATATGTGCCTGACCATGAACTCCGCCGCGGCGGACCTCCGCAAAAACGGCGCCTCCCCCACCCTGACCGCCACCGCCGACCGCGTCGCCTCCGGCCTTCTGCGCGGCGCCCGCGGCAACTCCGGCGTCATCACGTCGCTTCTGTTCCGCGGCCTGTCCAAGGGCCTCAAGAAGCTCGAGACCGCCTCCGCCGCCCAGTTCGCCGCCGCCATGGGAAGCGGCGTGGACGCGGCATACAAGGCCGTCATGAAGCCCGCCGAGGGCACCATCCTCACCGTCAGCCGCCTGGCCGCCGAGGCCGCGCAGAACTGCGCCCAGCAGACCGCCGACGTGGAGGAGGTCCTGGCCTCCGCGCTGGAGAGCGCCCGGGTCGCCCTGGCCGACACCATCAACCAGAACCCCGTCCTGACCAAGGCCGGGGTGGTGGACGCCGGCGGCCACGGCTACGTCATCATCCTGGACGCCATGCTGGGATACCTGCAGGGCCGCGTCGCCGTCAGCGAGGGCGGTCCCGCCGCCGGCGCCCAGCCGAAGGCGGATTTCTCCTCCTTCGCCACGGAGGACATCAAGTACGCCTACTGCACCGAGTTCATCGTCCGAAAGGCAAACGGCAAGAACGTCGATCTGCTCCGGGCCTATCTCGGCAACATCGGCGACTCCCTCGTCGTGGTGGAGGACGATGAGATCATCAAGACCCACGTCCACACGAACGACCCCGGCAAGGCGCTGACGAAGGCCCTGGGCTACGGCCCGCTCCTCACCGTCAAGATCGAGAACATGCGCGAGCAGCACACTTCCCTCGACGCGAAGGCCCAGGCGGAGACTCCCGCCGCGGAGGCATCCGAAGAGGAGATCGAGGGCGTTCCCGAGCCCGTTCCGGCGGAGAAGCCCCTCGGCGCGGTGTGCATCTGCGCGGGAGACGGCCTGGCCGATCTCTTCCGACAGCTCGGTGCGGACCGGATCGTCTCCGGCGGGCAGACCATGAACCCCTCCACCGAGGACATCCTCCGGGCTGTGAACCTCACTCCGGCGGAGACCGTGTTCGTCTTCCCCAACAACAAGAACATCATCATGGCGGCGGAGCAGTGCGTGCCCCTCACCACGAAGAAGGTCGTCGTCATCCCCACGAAGACCGTGCCCCAGGGCATCTCCGCGATGATGCGCCTGTCCCCGGACAGCACACCCGAGGCGCTGACGGCCGACTTCACGGAGGCCATCGCCGGCGTCCACACCGCGCAGGTGACCTACGCCGCCCGCGACTCCGAATTCGACGGCCATACCATCCACGCGGGGGAGTACCTCACCCTCATGGACAGCGCCCTCGTCGGCTCCTTCACCGACACCGAGGAGATGCTCGGCCGACTGGAGGAGACCATCGAGCCCCTCCACCCCGAGTTCATCACCGTCTACGTCGGGCAGGACGTGGCGGACGCGGACGCCCAGAGCTTCTGCGACGGCCTCGGCTCCCGCTTCCAGGAGGCGGAGACCTCCCTCATTCGCGGCGGACAGCCCGTGTACTACTACATAATCTCCGTGGAATGATCCGCGGCATGCGAAAGCCCCTCTCCCGATCCAATGGGAGAGGGGCTTCGCGCGTTTTCAGCGCCTGTTTACTTTTCGATGGCGCGGACCGCGCCGGCCAGATACTCCGCGGCCTTCTCGGCGCCGCCCAGAAGAGCGCAGTTGAGGGTGATGGCGTAATTGTCCGCGTCGCCCCAGCGCTTGCCGGTGAAGAAGGAGTAGTAATCCTCGCGGCGCTTATCCGTCTTCCGGATGAGCTTCCGGGCCTCCTTCTCGCTGAGTTCGGGATAGAACTCCCGGATGCGGTCGATGCAGTTCTCCTCCTCGTCCAGCACGAAAACGCTCAGCACATCGGGCCGGTCGGCCAGGAAGTGGTCGGCGCAGCGGCCCAGAAGGATGCAGTTTCCGGCGTCGGCCAGGCTGCGCAGCACGGTCTCCTGCACCTCCGCCATGGCGCGGTCCAGGGGGACCACGTCGAAGGACAGGGCCTTGACCGCGTCCGAATAGTTGTTGGCGCGCTGGATGCCGCTCAGCCGCTCCATCTCCGCGATCGATGCGCTGCCCTGGCTCTCGTCGAAGTAGCGGAAGGTCTCCTCGCTCATATCGAACTCGCAGTTTTTGACCGCCTCGGTGATGATCTCGTCGTTGCAGAGGCGATAGCCCAGGAGCTCGGACAGCTTCTGCGCCACGACCTTGCCTCCGCTGCCGTAGCGCCCGCCAATGGTAATGACCATACTTGGTTCCTTCCTTTCAATGCATATTGATCTATATAGCATTTGCCCTTATCGCGAGGATAAGGGCAAATGAATGTACAAACCGATGTACGGGGATGCGAGGCTCAAGCCCAGCTTTCCATGATGTCCTCGGCGATCTTCTTGTCGAAGATGGCCATGATGGACTTGATCGTGTCGCAGAGCAGAGCCAGCGTAAACGAACTCAATGATGTAGAAGGGCCAGAAGGGGATCAGCAGCGTGCCCGTGGCCTCACCGGATGCCATCTTTCCCTGGATCGCGCCGATCAGCGCGTAGCAGGCAAAGCCCATCGTCGTCGTGGACAGCAGCGCCGTGATGCTGAAGCAGATGAAGCGCAGCTTCTGGGGCATCATACGCACGAACATGACCACATGGATGTGACCGTGCTCAGTCTGGGTATAGGCCCAGGAGGTGAACACCACGATGCACAGCATGCACTGAACGATCTCATAGGTGCCGAGGATGCGATGATTGAAAAAGAGGCTCCCCAGTGCATCAACGAACATCAGCAGCATCATGCACAGAATGAGAAGCATACTGGCAAAGCAGACGTAGTAGCAGAGCTTCTTGATGGCGTTCGTAGAAGCCAATACAGCTTTTTTCATTGTTTTCGCCTTCCTTTTTCCAGGGCCGGGCGCGGAAAGCGCCCGGCGGATTCTTACCTCAAGGGAGGGTTATCAGCCCTCATAGGTGGCGGGATCTTCCGCCCAGTCTTTGTAGTTGAACTCGGCATCCCAGTCGTGCTCGTGCGCGGGAGCGATCTCGGCAACGATGGCCATGCACTTGTCATAGATGGCCTGGCCGTCGAGGCCGGCGTCGTTCAGATACTGGATGTACCACGCATGGATGGGATCCATGATCTCCGCGGACTGCGCCCACTCCTTGAGCTCGGGGGTCGGCTCGTACACTTCGACGCCGTTGTCACGCATCTTGTCGGCGACCCAGTAGTTGCAGGAGTCCCACCAGTAACCGGCCATATCGCCAGCATAACCGGCAGCGAACTGATCGAACACGGCCTTGATGTCGTCGGGGAAGCTGTTATAGGTGTCCTTGTTCAGCATCACGAAGCAGGAGGTGAAGCTGACGGGCAGGTTCAGGCAATAGTCGATCGGCTCATAGAGCTTGAAGCAGTCGATGTTGTGCCAGTCGTTGGTGAAGCCGTCGATGTTGTGCTTGCTGACAGCCTCGTACACGTCGGAGGTGGGGATGCTCATGGGAGTGGCGCCGAGGGCCTCGATGTACTTCGCGGCGACGGGGCCGGCGGTGCGGATCTGCAGACCCTTGAAGTCATCGGGGGTCTCGATCTTCTTGCCGACGGTGGAGATGGGGCCATAGGAGCAGGCGTGCAGAGCGATGGGATACCAGTCGCTGAACTCGGCCTGGACCTCAGGCATCTCTTCATACATCTTCTGGAAGACGTCGGTGGCCATGCGGGCGGAATTGATGCCGGTGCCGCAGAGGTTGATGAACTCAGACACAGGGAAGCGGCCGCCGAAAAAGGAGGTGCAGGACCAGCAGATGTCGGCCATGCCGTCCTTCACGCCGTCCATGGTCTCCATGGCGCCCAGGAGGGAGCCGCCGGGGTTGAAGGTGAAGGTCACGCGGCCGTTGGTAGCCTCGGTGATCTGGTTGCAGAGGGTCTCCACATACTCCTCGCACATCGAGGTGGAGGCGTCGTGGTTGACGACCACGAGGTCGAAAGTCGGGCCGTCGGGATCGACGTTGAAGCCGCCGGCAGCGGGGGCCTCAGCCGCGGGTTCCTCAGCGGGCTCGGCCGCGGGCTCCGCCGCGGGCTCCGCCGCAGGAGCTTCGGCAGGGGCCGCCGCGGGCTCCGCGGCAGCGGGGGCTTCGGTCTTCGCAGCGCCGCCGCCGCAGCCGGCGAACAGGGCGAGGCAAAGAACCAGCGCAAGAGTCAAGGCAAGGATTCTTTTCATGTTGTTATCCTCCATGTTTTATTTGCAGGCTTGGAAACAGGGTCCCTGAGCCCGTAGTTACGAAATGTAGCCCAGCAGCCGCGGCAGCCACAGCGCCACCTCGGGGACGGCGCACAGGATGAAGATCGCGACGCACATGCCGAGCACCATCGGCGCGACGCCCTTGAAGATCTTCTGGAGCGGCACGTCCTTGGCGACGCCGGCGACGATGTAGACGTTCATGCCGACGGGCGGGGTGATGAGGCCCATCTCCATGACCATGATCATGAGAACGCCGTACCAGATGCCGTTGAAACCCAGCTCCAGCATGATCGGGAAGAAGATGGGGACGGTCAGCATGACCATCGCCAGGGAGTCCATGAGGCAGCCCATGACGGCGTAGATCACAATGATGACCGCGAGGATGACGTAGCGGCTGACCGCCAGACCGTTCACAAATTCGGCAAGGATGGTCGGCAGGCGGGTGATCGTCAGGAACGCGCCGAAGACGTACGCGCCGATGAGGATCAGGAAGATCATGCCGGAGGTCTTCACCGTGTCGCGCAGGCAGTCGAGCAGGACCTTCCAGGAGAACTTGCCCACCGCGATCAGGTAGACCAGCGAGATGGCGGCGCCGATGGCCGCGGCCTCGTTGGCGGAGAACCAGCCGGCGAAGATGCCGCCGATGACGATGAGGAACAGCACCAGGATCGGCAGGGCGCCGGGCAGGGCCTTCAGCTTTTCCTTGAAGGTGAAGTGCAGCTTGCCGGGGGCGTACTCGGGATGGATGCGGACGACGATCGAGATCGCCGCGATGTAGCAGCAGGCCAGGATGATGCCGGGAACGATGCCCGCGGCGAACAGGCCGCCGATGGACTCGCCGGACACGATGCCGAAGATGATGAAGCCCGTGCTCGGCGGTATGAGGATGCCCAGCGTACCGCCCGCGGCGATGGAGCCGCAGGAGAGGCCGTCGTCATAGCCGTGCTCGCGCATCTCCGGGAGCGCGACGACGCCCATGGTCGCCGCGGTGGCGGCGGTGGAGCCGCAGATGGCGGAGAAGCCGGCGCAGGCCGCGACGGTGGCTGCCGCGAGGCCGCCGCGCATCCCGCCCAGAAGACGGTTCGCGGCTTTGTAAAGGCCGGACGACATGCCGGAATGGAACGCCAGGTTACCCATCAGGATGAATAATGGTATGACCGTAAAGGAATAGGTCGTTGCCTGGGTGAAGGGAATGTTCCGGAACAGGGTCATCGCCGGGCCGAAGCCGCGCACGAACCACACTCCGAAAAAACCCACCGCCATCATGCAGACACCGATGTTCATGCCCATGATGAGCAGCACCAGCAGAATGACGACGCCGATCAGCGCAATGGTCAGATTGGTCAAATCATCGCCCCCTCAATTAGGCTGAAACGCATTTGTCACACATGTGACAAGGATATTATAGCTCCTTGTCGAAGAAATGGCAAATACAAAAAACAGCTCTGGTAATAACCAAAAGGAATAACGCTTTACAATCGCGTTGTGCTATGATATATTAATTTTGTCAAGCAATCAACGCTCCCGTTATTTTCCTGGCAAGGAGACCCTATGGACAGAGTTCAGCTCAAAAACTTCGTCCTGCTGGCCCAGATGCTCAATTTTTCCGCTGTGGCCAAGCAGGAATTCATCTCCCAGCCCGCACTGACGAAGCAGATCAACCGCCTTGAGGAGGAGCTCGGTGTAAAGCTCTTCCACCGCACGAAGCACGAGGTCTCCCTCACCTTCGCGGGCGAGGAATTCTACCGTCACGCCGTCATCATCCTGGACGGCGTGGAGAAAGCGGTCCATCACATGGAAAACATCCGCCGCGGACAGACGGGCTCGCTCAGCCTGTCCACGGTGTTCGGCCTGGACGACGAGGTCTCGCGGTTCGTCTCCCGCTTCGTGGGCGATTATCCCGAGATCAACGTGGGCATCCTCTCCGGCACCGCCTCCCAGCAGATCCAGGCCATCAACCAGCAGAGCTCGGATATCTTCTTCTCCTTCGCGCAGCTTCTGAAGCTCTATCCCAGCCTCGAGACCCTTCCCCTGTCCGACGACTGTTTTGCGGTCTACGCCCATGAACGGGACGCCGCGAAGATCGAGACGCAGGGCTTCTCCTATCTCGATCAGTTGACGAACCTGGTGGAATACCGCTCCGAGGGCGGGCCGCTGTTCACCGGCCTCATCCTCACGCTGCGGGAGGCCCTGGGACTGCGCTCGGAAAACGTCGCCTATTACGCCACGAACTCCACGGTCCTGCTCGCGGTGCAGTCGGGGATGGGCTTTGCCTTCCTGCCGACGCAGATCGACTTTGGGCTCTGTCCCCCGGGCGTCGTCCGCTTTCCGCTGGACCTGCCCGAGGCCCGGATCCAGCGAGCGATGGGCTGGCCCCGAAACGCCAGGAACCCCTCGACGCTCCGCTTCGTCGAGACGGTCCGCCAGCTCCTGGAGGAGACCGCGCCCTAGGGCGAGCGGCAAAATGAAAAACCGCGCAGCGCCTCGATGAGGAGGTCTGCGCGGTCGATATTATAAATAGGTAAGCTCAGAGAGCGGCCTTGGCCTTCTCCACCAGGGAGGCGAAGGCGGCGGGATCGTTGATCGCCATCTCGGAGAGCATCTTGCGGTTGAGGTCGATGCCGGCGAGCTTCAGGCCGTGCATGAACCGGGAGTAGTTGATGCCGTTGAGCTTGCAGCCGGCGCTGATGCGGGTGATCCAGAGCTGGCGGAAGTCGCGCTTGCGCATCTTGCGGCCGGCGTAAGCATAGCGCAGGCTCTTCATGACGGCCTGGTTGGCCATCTTGTAGTGGCGGGACTTGGCGCCCCAGTAACCCTTGGCCATGCCAAGGATCTTATTTCTTCTCTTGCGCGTCATCATCGCGCCTTTCACACGTGCCATCGTTCAATGTCCTCCTTATTTGTACGGGATCATGCGCTTCACAGTCGCAGCGTTCGTCACGTCGGCGTAGGCGCCCTTGCGGAGGCCTCTCTTACGCTTGGTGGTCTTGCCGTGGCCGTTGAGCAGATGGCTCTTGTAGGCGTGCGCGCGCTTGACCTTGCCGTTCTTGGTCAGGGAGAAACGCTTCTTCGACGCACTGTGGGTCTTCAGTTTGGGCATGTCGTTTGTCTCCTTTGCTTTTGATAGGGTGCGGCCTCAGGCTTCCGCCGCCGGCGCATCCTGCTTCTTGGGCTGTTTTTTTGGGGGCGTCTGGGTCTTCGGGGAGAGGAACTCCGTCATAAGGCGGCCTTCGAGCTTCGCGCCCTTGTCGAGCTTGGCGATCTCCTCGCACTCCTTCGCGAAGCGCTCGAGGAGCTGACGGCCGAGGTCGGTGTGCGCCATCTCGCGGCCGCGGAAACGCACCGTCACCTTCAGGCGGTTGCCCTCGGCGAGGAACTTCTGTCCCGCGCGCAGCTTCACGAGGAAATCGTTCTCGCCGATGGACGGCGACATGCGGATCTCCTTGATCTCGATGACGTGCTGGTTCTTTTTGGCTTCCTTCTCGCGTTTGGCCTGCTCGAAGCGGTACTTGCCGTAGTCCATGATCTTGCAGACGGGCGGCTTTGCCGCGGGAGAGATCATGACAAGGTCAAGGTCACGCTCGACAGCGATGTCGAGGGCCTGTTGGGAGGATACGATGCCGAGCTGCTCGCCGTCTTCGCCGATGAGCCGGACCTCGGACTCGTGGATGTCCTCGTTGATCGGATGATTCGTCTTCGCTATTGCCGAAGCACCTCCCTGCATGGAATCACAAAACGCGGATACGAGAACGTATCCGCGCAAAACGCATTCTTCGCCCGAAGGGGAAAAAGACGGTCTGCTGCCGCGGCGCGCACCTGAAACGGCCGGGCGAGGACGGATACCACTCGTCCTGCTTTATTGCTGTGATAGTATATCAGCCCTCGACCTCGTTGTCAAGGGTTTTTTTCTTCTTCCTTCGCGAGCTTTACGAGACGGCTGGTGCCGAGGCGGTCCGCGCCCAGGGCGATCATCGCCTCGGCGTCCTCGAAGGAGGAAATGCCGCCCGACGCCTTCACCTTCACGTTCTCGGGGCAGCACTCCCGCAGCAGCGCCACATCCTCCCGGGTCGCGCCGCCGGTGGAGAAGCCGGTGGAGGTCTTGATGTAGTCCGCGCCGGAGGCCGCGACGATGGAGCAGAGCATGCGCTTCTCCTCCTCCGTCAGAAGGCAGGTCTCGATGATGACCTTCAGCACATGATCCTGGGTAAAGGCCCGGACGGACTTGATCTCGTCCAGGAGGCTCTCCCAGCAGGCGTCCTTCACCATGGCGAGATTGATGACCATGTCGATCTCGTCCGCGCCGTTTTTCACGGCGTCCTGGGCCTCGAAGGCCTTGGCGCGGGGCGTGGCGTAGCCGTTCGGGAAGCCGATGACCGTGCAGATCTTCATGCGGTCACCGACGTAGTTCTTCGCCCCGGCCACATGGCAGGGCGGGATGCAGACGGACGCGCAGCCGAAGCGGATGGCGTCGTCGCAGAGCTCGATGATCTCCGCCACGGTGCAGTCCTGCCGGAGCAGGGTGTGGTCGCAGCGGCTGAGTATCTCGGAATGTTCCATGGGTGTCCTCCTTGTTTCGCGCGGTTTCGCACGTGCCGCGCGGGTATATTGAATGGGCGCCGCCTCATATAGTGTTCCAAACGAACACAGTGAGGTGCGTCTATGGACGAAATGCTGACCGAAAACCGGGCGGAGCTCTGCGGCGTGATCGCACAGCCGGCCCGCTTCTCCCATGAGAGCCGGGGCATCCGGTTCTTTCTGTTTCCCTTGCAGACGCTGCGCCTTAGCGGCGCAGCGGATCGGGTGAACGTCGTGCTGCGGGAGGATATGCTCCCCCGCCTGCCCGGCGGCGCCGAGGCCCGCGTCTTTGTCGAGGGAGAGCTGCGCTCCTACAACAACCGCAGCGGCGTGGGAAATCGCCTCGTGCTCACCGTGCTGGCGCGCACGCTCGGTCCCGGAGACGGCCCGGACGAGGACCGGATCTCCCTCACGGGAGCGATCTGCAAGGAGCCCGTGCTGCGGGTGACGCCCATGGGCCGGGAGATCTGCGACGTCATCCTGGCGGTGAGCCGCCGCTACCGGCGCAGCGACTACATCCCCGTGATCGCCTGGGGCGCGCATGCCCACACCGTCGCCGGGCTGCCCGTGGGCACGCGGCTCGCGGTGCGGGGACGGCTGCAGTCCCGGGACTATACGAAGGTCATCGACGGCGTGCCGCAGCCCCGGCAGGCGTTCGAGGTATCCGCCGCCGACATTTATCCGGTCTGATTCTATATTATAGTCGTTTTTTTCGTCGCTGTAAATATTGAAATATCCCTTTGGATGGTGTAGGATAAGTTCGTAACAAAGGGACAGAATCATTTTTTATGTCAACCATACGAATACCAAGGAGGGATCGTTCATGGCCATCACCCCCATGAAAAAGGAGCTGCACGCCCTTGCCGCGGAAAAGGGCCGCTCCGCCATGCCGAAGCTGCTGTTCGCCGCGTCCGAGTGCGCGCCGCTCGCCAAGACCGGCGGCCTGGCCGACGTGGTCGGGACGCTGCCGAAATACCTGAACAAGCTCGGCTTCGACGCGCGCGTCATGCTCCCCTATCACCGCGTCATCAAGGAAAAATATGGCGAGAAGACCGAGCATCTTTTCGACTTTGAGATCTCCCTCGGCTGGCGGCGCAAGTTCGTCGGCGTACATAAGCTGACGCTGGACGGCGTCTGCGTCTGGCTCCTGGAGAACGAGGAATACTTCGGCGGCCCCATTTACCTGCCGGACCGCGAGGGCGAGCAATACGCCTTCTTCACCCGCGCGGTGCCGGAGACGCTCCTGCGCCTCGGCTTCCTTCCGGACATCCTGCACTGCAACGACTGGCACACCGGCATGCTGCCGCTGCTTCTGAAGACCCAGTACCTCGACTCTCCCCTGGGCAAATGCAAGAGCCTCATCACCATCCACAACATCGCCTACCAGGGCGTGTGCGGCTTCGGCTTCGTGCAGGACTTCCTCGCCGTGCCCGACGGCTGCTTCGGGCTCATGGACCGCTTCGGGCAGGCGGACTTCCTGAAGGCCGGCGTCGTGCTGGCGGATCGGGTGAACACCGTCAGCCCGTCCTATGCCGCGGAGATCTGCACGCCGGAATACGGCGAGGGCCTCGACGGCGTGCTCAACGCCCGGGGCGACGTCTCCGGCATCGCGAACGGCATCGACAAGAAGGTCTGGGCCCCGGGCACGGATCCGAACCTGCCCGTCAACTTCACCCGCTCGAAGATGGTCGGCAAGGTCCAGTGCAAGACCGCGCTCCTGGAGGAGACCGGCCTTGAGATCGTCCCCACCCGGCCCCTCATCGGCATGGTCACGCGGCTCGCGGAGCAGAAGGGCATCGACCTTCTGATCGCGGCAATGGATAAGCTCCTGTGGGAA
Source organism: uncultured Oscillospiraceae bacterium (assembly GCA_905234575.1). Taxonomy (GTDB): domain Bacteria; phylum Bacillota; class Clostridia; order Oscillospirales; family Oscillospiraceae; genus CAJOIG01. Next base: position 2,003 of record CAJOIG010000052.1, on the reverse strand, counting down.
AACGACTTTGCCTTCCTCCTGCTCGGCAACGGCGACCCCGCCTACGAGGACTGGTTCCGCGGGCTGGAGGCGCGGCATCCCGGCCGGGCCTGCTGCTGGATCGGCTACGAGGATGCCCTGAGCCACCGCATCTACGCCGGCTCGGACTTCTTCCTCATGCCATCCAGATTCGAGCCCTGCGGAATCTCCCAGCTCATCTCCATGGCCTACGGCACCCTGCCCATCGTACGGGAGACCGGCGGCCTCCGGGACACCGTGCAGCCCTACAACCGCTTCACCGGCGAGGGCACGGGCTTCTCCTTCATGCGCTACGATCCGGAAGATATGGCGGGCGCCATCCGCTATGCGCTGGATACCTACCGGAACAAGGAGGCCATGCGCGGCCTCATCCGCAACGCCATGAGCGTGGACTCGAGCTGCGAGCACTGGGCCTTCGAGTACGGGAAGCTCTACCTCGACATGCTGTGATGTTTTCCCCGAAAACGTCGTCGGCGGAGCCAAAAGGCTCCGCCGACATTTTTATTTCATTTTATACTGGTTTTTCATACAGTTTTCATTTTCCTACAATATGATATAACCAGATCGAGCTGTCGCGCTCAGCGGCGAGGCATGCCGGGAAAACCGGGGAAGCCGCCGCGAGATGCCATCACGGGCTCCGGCTCGCTGACGAAGCTGCCGTCCGCCTCGTAGGTGAACTCGACGCTCTGCTCGCCCGCCGTCATCGTGTAAGGCTGGCCGTCCATGAGACCGTCCAGCGCCAGCAGGAACGCGCCGGCGTCATTTTCAAAGGAGACGGCGTACACCTCCGCGCCGCTGTGATCGGTCAGGACGATCCGCGTGCCCGCGGGGATCGGCTCGGAGAAGCCGAACAGCAGCGAGCCCGGAAGGCGGCCCTCGGCGAGAAGGACCTCCGAGCGGCCGGTATCGGCGGCCGCCGCGACCGTGCAGCCGATGAGTTCCGCCTCCCCGAAGGAGAAGAGGCTGTCCGTGCCGTCCGCGTGGAGCGAGATCTCGCAGCCGAGGAGGTCGAGCACGCCCTCCGAGCTCAGGGCCCGGGGCGCGGTCAGCGTGAACTGCGTGGCATAGCCCGTGATGCCGCCCTCTCCCGCGTCGACGGCGTTGTTCTGCGCCGTGACGGCGAGCGCGGCGTTCGAGAGCCGGACGTCGCCGCCCTCGAGGCCTTCGTAGCACTCGGAGATATTCAGGGACACATCCCGGACCTCCAGGGCGCCGGCGGCGCAGATGCCGTCGTCCCCCGCGGCGATGGCGAAGGTCCCGCCCGTGATCGCGGCGTCGCGTCCGGCATGGATGCCGTCGTCCGCCGTACAGAGGTCAATGTCGCCGCCGGAGATCGTGACCGTCTCTCCCTTGAGGCCCTTGGCGCTCAGATCGCCGAGGGCGATCGTCACGTCACGGCGGAGATCGTGCCGCCCTGGACGGAGAGCTCCGTCATCGCCGCAACGCCGTCGCCGCCGCTCCGGACCGACAGGGAGCCGCCGTAGACCGTGATATAGCCCTCGGTGGTGGAAAAGCCGTCGCCCCAGCAGGAAACGGTGATGTCGCCGTCGTAGACCTCAAGCAGATCGCTGGCCTGCAGGCCGTCGTCCGCGGCGTAGACCCGGATCGTGCCGCCCGCGAGGTACAGGGCGTCCTTCGAGCGGATGCCGTCGGCGGAGGAGCCTGTGACCGTCAGCGCGCCCTCGCCCCAGAGGAGCAGATCGTCCTCGCTGTAGATCGCCGCGCCGGTCTGCCGGTCCTGGCCCTCCGCGACGAGATAGTCCGCTCCGTCCTGCAGGACGTTTTCCGTGCCCTCCGCGAGATAGACCGCCGTGAGGTCCGCCTGCTTCACATGCAGCGCGGGGCCGTCGCCGCAGGAGACGGAGGCGCCGTTCAGGATGAGGTAGGCCGCGCCGGAGAAGTCCCCCAGATCCACGACGATCTGTCCGTCTTCGAGAGCGCCCTCCACCCGGTAGGTGCCGGGATAGGCGATGGTCACCCGGTCG
>CAJOIG010000051.1 GCA_905234575.1 uncultured Oscillospiraceae bacterium | reverse complement strand
TTCTTTGGCGATCGGAGACACAATGCTTTGAATCTGGTGGATCGTGTATGGCTTTGTCACGGTTCGCACACTCCTTTCGTGGTTTCTAAGAGCAGTATATCAAAATGCGGTTTCTTTTACAACGGCCATGTGCCCGCAGTACAGCGCTTATCGATTATTCCCCGTCTTTGACGGGACCGTTGTATTCCATGCAGAGCATGGTCAGATCGTCGAACTGCTCCGCGTTCTGCACGAACCCGTCCACCGCGGCGCGGACGTTCTGCAGGATCTGCTTCGGCGCCGCGCCGGGATCGGCGTTCAGCGCCGCGAGCATCCGGTCCGTTCCGAACAGCTCGTTGCGCTCGTTCGTGGCCTCCGGCACGCCGTCCGTGTACAGGAACAGCTTCGAGCCGGGCGCGAGCGTCAGCTCATACTGCTTATACCGCATGCCGTCCATGCCGCCGATGACGAAGCCGTGCCTGTCCTTCACAAGTTCAAAGGCGCCGTCCGGCTTTCGCAGGACCGGATATTCATGTCCGGCGTTCGCCGCGGTGAGCTTTCCCGTGGAGATCTCCAGGATGCCGAGCCAGACGGTGACGAACATCTCCTCCCGGTTGTGGTCGCAAATGGCGGTGTTCGTCTCGGTCAGGATCTCCCAAGGCTCCAAGCCCATCATGGTGTTGTTCGCGAGGATGATCTTCGCCATCATCATGAAAAGCGCCGCAGGGATGCCCTTGCCGGACACGTCCGCCATGACGAGACAGAGATGGTCCTCGTCGATCAGGAAGAAGTCATAGAAATCGCCGCCGACCTCCTTGGCCGGGTCCATGCTGGCATAGACGTCGAACTCCTTCCGGTCCGGGAAGGGCGGGAAGATATTCGGCAGCATATCCGCCTGGATGCGCGTCGCCAGCGCAAGCTCCGTGCCGATGCGCTCCTTTTCGGCGGTGATGGTCCGGATCTCCTCCATGTGGGCGTCGATCTCCCGGACCATATCCGAGACGTCCGCCGCCAGGTCGCCGATCTCGTTCTGCGAGCGGATCCCCGCCAGTTCCGCGATCACCGTCCCGCTGTCCTTTGTCTTTTTGTACCGGCGGATGCTGTACTGCACCGTACCCAGCGGCCGCAGCACGAACAGGGAGATCAGCGCAAGGCAGATCAGGGACAGCACGATTTGATGGAAGATCGCAAGCGACGTCCCGGTCACGGTCTGGGCGCCGATGTCGGTCCGCAGGCCCGTAAGGTCGTAGGTCAGGCCGATGAGGACGCTGTGCTCCCCGAAGGAGCAGAGCAGCGCGTAGTAATCCAGATAATTGCCCGCGTCCGCCAGGTGACTGGAAAACTCGGTCGCTTCCCGCATGGCGTTTTCCTGGCTCCCGGCAACGGAGACGGTGTGGCCGAGGGGATAGACCTCCTCATAATTCGTGCCCCGGACCGCGCCGGGGTCCGCCCCGCTGAACAGGAAGAACTGCCGGTCGTAGGGCTCCTCGGAGATCACGGCGAACAGGTAGGCCACATCATTGGCCCGTTTGATCTGATCGATCCGGGTGATCAGCCAGGAATAGACGATCTCCGCGTAGAGCTTCTGATCCTCCGCGGACAGGGCGCCGCATTGGTCCGCGTCCATATACCGAAGCTGCAGCTCCGGATGCCGCTCCGAGAACACGCGGCACTTTTCCGCCGTCCGGGTCCCGCCGTCGAGCTCCGCGTCGTACTCGACGTCCATTTCGTCCGCGTGCTCGTACCAGTACGGGATCAGCCAGGCATAGGCCGGATACTCCGTCACAGCAAGCGTCACCTCGTCCGCGATCTGCTCGGCGCGGAGCTCGGTCTGCGTTTTGACGCTGGTCTCGTAATGCGACGTCTCGGTAAAATACGTCAAAATCCCCGTCGTCAGCACGCCGATCAGAAAAAAGACGGCGACCTGAACGATGATGCTGATTTTTCGCGTTTCGTGTTTCATACGCCTCATCCAACCATGATCCGTTTTGTCCAGAATACCATATCCGCTCGGATTTTTCCAGTCCCAACGCCCGGAGCCGCCAGGGGGGACAAAATCATTTGCCACTTGGGCGCGGATATGGTATGATTGATAGCAGAAACCGGTCCCGCTCCGCCGCGGGACCTTTCGCTCAGCAAAGGAAACAAGCAATGAAGAACAAACAGCTGCCGCGCCGCATCCTGCAGTACATCGCCGGGCTCGTGTGCATGGCCATCGGGCTGGTGCTTTTGAAGCGCACCTACTGGGGCGTCTCCCCCATCACCGCCGTGCCGGACGCCGTAACGAACGTCACCCACATCACCCTGGGCAACACCACCATCCTGCTCCACATTCTGTGCGTGGTGCTGCAGATCATCGTGCAAAAGCGCGTCACCCTCAAAAGCATCCTGTGCGCCTTCGTAGGCGTCCCCTTCGGGAAGCTCGTAGATCTGTTCATGGGCTTCTGGGATCCGCAGATGGTCCTCTGGCAGAAGGGGATCGCGCTGGTGCTGGGCATCGCCATCCAGGGCTTCGGCGTGGCGCTCATCTCCGGCTGCGACCTGATGCTCCCTGCGCCGGACGAATTCAACAACGTGGTAGCCCGGACCTACGACAAGAAGCTCGGCAATGTCAAGATGTGCGCCGACGCGGTGTATGTGATTGTCGCCATCGTCATAAACCTCCTCTTCCAGCACTCTCTTGCCAGCGTCGGCGTCAGCTCCGTGGCCTCCGTCCTGCTGACGGGGCGCTTCGTGCAGCTCTCCTACCGGGCCCTGCCGGGCATCCGGATGACCCCGTTTTTCAATGCCCCCAAACCGGAAGCGTAAAAAATAACACTCACACAGGAGGAACAGATCATCATCTTCACCCACATCGGAAACGCCTGGATGACCGAATCCGACCCCAACGGCCGGGAGACCTACTCCAAGCTCCCCACCGAGCGCTTCCAGCACCAGTACTTTGACGACACGAACCTCATCAAGAACATGATCTTCGACCTGGACGTGCCCACCATCGGCGCGATCCCCGGCCCCGGCTTCCACTGGGATTCCGCCATGCTGTGCGACCTGACCATCTGCTCCGAGGACACCTGGATGGAGGTGGAATGACATGGCCGTATTGCCCATCGACGAGGAAAAATGCATCGGCTGCGGCGAGTGCGTTCGCAGCTGTCCCATGGACGTGATCCGGCTGGACGAGGAGCGCGGCGTCGCCCGTGTGGTCTACGTCCAGGAGTGCATGTGCTGCGCCTCCTGCGAGGTGGACTGTCCCACCGGCGCGATCTACGTCACGCCGCACAAGGAGGACCCCATCTTCGTCTCCTGGCGATAGCGGGTCTTCCCTCCCGGCCTTGTCCGGGACCAAAACGAACACGAAACAGAAAGGCTTTTTCATGACGAAACGCGAAGAATACGAATCCAAATTCATCTCCATCGACGAGGCGCTGTCCATGGTGAAGGACGGCGACACCATCGCGGTCGGGCACTACGGCAACGAGCCGCGCAACCTCATGAGCCGCCTCCACACGCTGAAGGGCCGGGTCCGGGACGTGACCGTGTGGGCGAACAACCCCTCGCTGGATTATCCGTTCATCCACGACGAATCCCTCGCCGGAACGCTGAACATCCTCTCCGCGTTCTACGGCGGGCCGCTTCGGAAGGCGCACGAGACGGGACGCGTCAGCTTCGTGCCCCACAACATGCACTCCCTCAGCCAGACGATCATCGGCACGCGGAAGCCGCGCATCTTCATGGCGGCGGTCACGCCCATCGACGAATACGGCTTCGTCTGCATGTCGGTCAGCCAGCAGATGGAGCGCGAGATGATCGAGGCGGCGGATCTTGTGATCTTCGAGGTGAACGAGAACATCCCGTGGACCATCGGCACGATCCAGGTCCCCATCCACGAGGTGGACTATTTCGTCCGGGCCGAGGGCCCCATCTCCACCGCGCCGGAGTACCCCGTCACCGAGACTCAGCAGCAGATCGCCCGGAACATCGCGGAGCTCATCCGCGACGGCGACACCATCCAGCTCGGCATCGGCGGCCTGCCTAACGCCGTGGCGGACGCCCTCATGGACAAGCACGACCTCGGCGTCCACACCGAGATGTTCAGCGACGCCATGGCCCAGCTCATGCACGCCGGCGTCATCACGAACTTCCGCAAGAACCTCCATCCCGGGCAGACGGTCTGCGCCTTCGCCTGGGGCAGCGATCGGTTCTACCGCTACATCGACCGCAACCCCCTCGTGCGGGTGCTGCCGGTCTCCTATGTGAACGACCCCTTCGTCATCGCGCAGAACGACAACATGGTCTCCGTGAACACCGCCCTGCAGATCGACCTCACCGGACAGGTGTGCTCGGAGAGCCTGGGCTTCCGGCAGTTCTCCGGCACCGGCGGCGCCTTCGATTTTGCCTACGGCGCGTTCCACGCCAAGGGCGGCCGCGGGATCCTCGCGCTCCAGTCCACCGCGAAAAACGGGACGGTCTCCCGCATCCAGCCGGGTCTGACGCCCGGCTCCGTGGTGTCCATCTCCCGGAACATCGTGGACTACGTCGTCACCGAATACGGCATCGCGAAGCTCCGCAACCGCTCGGTGCGGGAGCGCCGGGACGCGCTCATCGCCATCGCGCATCCCGATTTCCGCGAGGAACTCCGCCGGGAGGCGGACCGGCTCATGATCTGGTGAGGCCTGCCGGGCTCCGCCGGGCAAAAAGCAGCGGCAAACCGATCGCTCCGCTTTGGGGTTGACCGGTTTGCCGTTTTTTGGGTTTGGTTCGGGAACGAGCGGACAGGTCCGTTTACGAAGCGCCGCCGCTGGGTTCTCCGGAAGCGCTCATGTCCGGCGCGTCCTCGAGGGGAAGGTCCTCGTACTCCGTGTTGTAGGTCCCGACGCCGCCCGCGGCCACGAATTCGTCAAAGGTGCTGGCGTTGAAGGCATCCTCCCCGAAGATCTTGCCCCAGGGGCCGCTGCCCTCGATGTCGATGTCGTCCCAGCTCTCCGTCGCCAGGATGATGGGACCCACCGCCTCCGGGAACGGGCAGACGTCCGGCAGGATCTCCATGAGCCAGGCCTGGAAATCCGCCCAGGTGATCTCGCCGCCCACGGCAGGCGTCACCACGATCTCGCCTTCCCAGCTTCCGCCGGCGTTCACATCGACGGCCGCGCCGTCCACGGTCACGGTGCCGTTGACGGTCGCGTTGTCCACCGTGAGCGCGGAAAGATAGCTGGTGCCGGTGACGTTCCACACCGCGCCGTTTTCGAGCGTCAGATACACGGGGTTGTTCACCGTCGGCGCCGCGGTGTTTTTCACGCGGCCCATGCCGAGGTGGCAGTCCAGGCTCGAATCCGCCGGGATCACCGTGCCGCCGGGCAGGGGATTCCCGTCCGCATCCACATGGCGGGCCCAGGCGGAGCTGATGACGCCGGTGATGTCCGCGTTGTCAAAGGTCACGTTCACGCCCTGGTACGCCTGCCAGACGGCGTTGTAAATATCGCCCTCCACGGAGAGGTTCCGGAAGGTCGCGGCGCTGTCCTGCTGGGGCACGTACTCCACCAGCACGGGCTCCGCCGTCGGGTTCGCGGCCACGAAGGCGTCATAGTCGTCCTTGGAAACGCCCACCTCCTCACCGTTCAGGGAAAAGACGTACATCATCGTCGGCGGGAAGCCCTCGGTGTAGGTCTTCTGCACCATGGTGCCCATGAGGCATTCGACCTGGGAGAAATCGTCCTCGACCGCCGGGATCTGCAGCGCCTCGTAGTTGAGGCCGCAGTCGTCCGAGGTCAGCATCTGGAAAATCACGCCCTCGTCGCCCACGGAGAGGTCCGTCCCGTCCACGGTCAGGGTCGCATGGCAGCCGTCGGTATCCAGGTCCGAGAAGGCCTTCATCATGAACAGGCACCGGTCGGCGTACAGGCTGCCGCCGGTGATGTCCACCGTGCCGCCCTGGTTCTTGTGCCACATGATGCCGATGCGGTCCGACCAGCACTTGTCGTTCACCAGCGTGGCGCTCGAGACGCTGCTCGAGAGGATGATGACATAGTCCGTGCCGTAGAACTCGCTGTCATAGTAGTAGTTGTGGAAGCCCGAGTCGCAGTAGGACACATAGCCGGAGTTGTAGTGCGCGGAGTCGCCCAGGGTGAAGCCGTAGGTCACGCCGCCCACCTCCTTGGTGGCGGTGTATTCCTTCCCGGGCTGCGCAACTTCGAGCCAGCCGTCCCCCGCGAGGACGTTTTTCGTCGTCAGCGTCACCCCGAAGCCCGCGTCCGTGGAGAGCGGCGCCCAGCTTCCGGACACCACAACGCTGTCCTCATAGGTCACCTGGCTCTGCCCCACGGCGTTCGTCACCCGCATGGAGCCCGCAAGCCCCAGGGCGAACGGGGACACCCGGCGGTAAGTCGCGATGTCCTGCGCACCGTAGACCACGACGTTTTTCAGCAGCGCCACGGCATTGCCGGAGGCGGACACGCCCTCGGTGGCGTTGTTCCAGACCACGACATTGTCGATGATTGTGTTGCCGCCGGTCAGGGAAATGGCCGTGCCGCGGTGACCGAGCTCGATGCGGCCGTTTTCGATGACCACCGGCTCGCCGGAGGGATCGCCGCTGACGGACAGGCCGATGACCTGCTCGTTGTCCGCAGCGATGGTGAAGTCCTTCACGCCGTGTTCCGTGACCGTGCCGGTGAAGTATTCCTCGTCCGCCGTGACGGAGGCTCCGTCCATGGCGACGATCTCTTTCGATGCGCCGCCGCCGGAAGGTCCGCCGCTGGACTCGCCGGAGGCCAGGGCCGGCGCCGCGAGGAGCGCGAGGCACAAAAGGAAGGCCAGTAATTTTCTCATAGTATTCTCCTCTCCGCTTGATCGGTTCGTTATGCTTTGATTTGAAAAAGCCTCCGTATGGGGTCATACGGAGGCTTTCTCGCCGGTCCTTTGCGGACGGGTCAAACGGAATTATTTGTGAGCAGCGTACCAGGCGTTCAGATCGACGCCGATGGACTGCCACTCCGCCGCGGTGGGGCCGTAGTTGGGATCGTCGAAGGACCAGGACTCGTACGCCACGGGCAGGAAGATCTCCATGTCGGCGCGCAGACGGTCGTGGGAGAACTCGCTGTACTGCGGGCTGGAGAGGTACTCGTGAGTGGTCTCCGGGTCGTAATTGCTGGACTCGACAAGGCCGGCATGATAGAGAATGTTGCCGCCTTCGCCTTCATAATGCTCCTGACCGGCATTGCCTGCCGCCTCGCCGGAGCCCTCGCCGGAGGGACCGCCGGAGCCGCCCTGGCCCAGGGTCAGATAGAAGCCGCCCATGAAGTCCGTGAACATATGCAGATGCCAGAGCTTCCAGGAGTCGCCCTCCTTCACGAAGTCCGCGCCGTAGGCCTCCCAGATGGTGTTGCCGGAGGAGCCGGACTCCGCGATCATGCCGGGAGAATACCAGAAGGCCTTCGCGGTCTTCCCGTCCCGCGCCACCTCGATGATGGCGGTGGTGGTGACGTGCAGCAGGAGCTGGCCGACGCCGCCGTAGACATCCAGGATCTGGTCGTCCGTCCATCCGGAGACGTCGATTCCGTTCTGCTGGCAGTAACGCTTGGCGGTCTGCAGCCAGCTCTGGTCATGGCCTTCCACATAGCCTTCCCAGATGGAGCCGTAGCCGACCATAAAGCCCTGGTTCTGGCCGAAGGAGGCGGTCGCCTGGTTCTCGGGCTCCTGGACCCAGATGTTCAGAAGCTCGGCGCGATGCTCGCCGTAGCAGTGATACATAACGTGCCAGTTCATGACGTTCTGGATCTCGATAGCGTCCTGCGCGCGGGCGCCGTCGACGATCATCTCTTCGAGCTCGGCGTCCGTGTAGGCCAGGGCGCCGACGCCCAGGGAGGCGATCATGGCGATCACGCAGGCGAGGCTGAGGATGACTTTCAGTGTCTTCTTCATACGTTTTTCCTCCTGATCATAAAAAGTTGAGGGATGATGCATCCATCGGTGTTTCCAATATATCACAGAAACATTAAACGAACGTGAAGTTTTGCGGTCCTTTCGGATTTTTAACCATTTGTAACCGAGGGGTCAACTCTCATTCCCGCTTATTTCACAAGGATGACCACGCCGGTATACTCCCCGGCGCCGAGGGAATCGACCCGGGTGCCGGTGGTCCAGTCGTAGAACTCGTCCGCGCCGTTCATGGCGCAGTCCACATAGATCTCCAGCGAATGGCCCGCCGGGGCCTCGATGACCGCGCCGTCGGCCACGACCAGGCGGTTCAGGCTCGAATCGCCCGTGACCGTCCAGGCGGAATCGCCGTCCAGGCTCATGCGAACGCCCCAGATGGTCTCATAGGCCGCGTCCGGGCAGAGGGTCGCGTATACGATCTCCTTCGTGTGACCGAGCTGGTCGTCATAGTCCGTCCACTCGGCGTCGATGAACTCGGAGACGCTCCGGTTCCACGCCGCGCAGGTGCCGGACACCACCGCGCCGGTCAGCGAGGCGTTCTCCAGGGAGAGCACCATCTTGCGCTGGTAGTCCTCGTGGAGCACGTCGCCGCGGAGGTCCATGTTCCGAACCGTGATGTCGGAGCCGTGATACTCGGTGCCGTCGGGGACCTTGATGTTGGCCGCCATGTTGTCATAGCCGATCACGCTCTGGATGGCCACGTCCTTGGAGGAATAGACCTCGCACTCGTCCAGCGTCATGTCCACGTTCTCGCTGCGGATGGCAAAGGCCGCGCCGTGGATATAGCGCAGGAAGTAGTGCGCCGCGCCGTAGGCCATGTCGTTTTTGTAGTCGTAGATGTCCATGGTGTCCACCAGGGGCGCGCCGGTCCGCAGATCGGTGACGCCGACCGTGTCGAACACCGTGTGTTTCGCGTCCAGGATGCCGACGATCTCCGCGCCGGACATGTCCGCCTGCATGGTGACGGCGTTCTCGCGTCCGCCGATGTAGCTCCAGCCGTTTTTGAGGATGGGCTCGCCGAGCTCCGAGTCACCGAGCTCCGCGAGCGCCTCCGCGGGCGCGTCCGTCAGGGCGCCGGTATAGGTGCGGCCCGCCGCGCAGAGGATGGTGCCGTACTGGGCCGAGGCCGCATAGGAGCCGTAAAAATGCGTGGCGTTTTCCTGCCCGGCGGCAAAGCCCAGGGCGTACATGCTGTAGCCGCCGACGGTGTTGAGCGAATAGTCGTTCACGATGTACACGTCCGCGCCGTAGCAGCCGTCCAGGGAATAGACGCCCCAGTCGCTCGAGATGAGCTCGCTGTTGTAGATATAGGTCTTGCCGGAGGATTCGATGAGCATCGGACGGGAGCTCGCGTACATGCAGATGACGCCGGGCGCGGAGGAATCCCGCCCCTCGGAGCCCACCGCGATGATCGCGCTGTCCCGGATCACGGTCTTTTCCACGTCCGAGGTCGTGTGCAGCGCGCTGCGGCCGTAGCCGGAGGTGTAGATGCAGGTGTTGTCCATTTCGAGGCTCGGCATGTCGAAGTAGACGCCGGCACCCTCGGCGCCCTCCTGGGCGTCCTTCCAGTCTCGAGTCTGGCCCTCGGTCAGCGCGTTGGGCTCATCCCGGTCCTGCGCGTCCAGGAAAAGGACGGTGTTGTAGCCGACGCCGTCGATCACATACCGGTCCTCCGCGCCGCCGATGGTAAACACCCCAGTGTCGGTAGTGCCCGAAGACCGCGCTGCCGTCCCAGTCGCCGATGCCGTCGTACGTCACGAAGGCGTCGGAGATCGCACCCGACGTGATGCTGCCGCCGGTGACAGCCATCTCATCGGAGGCCAAAGTCCCGTCGATCACGGAGATCGCCGCGGTGTTTTTCATGTCCTCCACATTCTGCGCCATCGCCGAGGGCGGCGGAGGGGGCGCGGAGCCGGGCATGGCGGCGCTGGCCTCGCCGGAGGCAAAGGCCGCGGAGCCCAGGGACAGCAGCATCGCCGCCGCCATCACGAACCCGAGGATCCTATGGATTTGTTTCATGGTCGATTGCTCCTTTCCTCTTTTTAAGCTCTGTTCTGAGGCACGGAGCCGTTTCGGACCCCGCGCCTTTGTGGAACTCTTATCCGTTCATCTCGCCGGAAGGCTCACCCGTCGGCTCGCCGGAGGGCTCGCCGGACGTTGCGCCGTCCTCATACTCCGTGTTGTAGGTCCCGACGCCGCCGGCCACGACGAACTCCTCCCAGGTGGAAGCGCCAAAGTACTCCGCGCCGAAGAACTTCGCCCAGGGCTGGGCGTCCATATCGACGTCGTCCCAGCTGCTCAGGCCCTTGATGAGCGCGGTCACGCCCTCCGGATCCGGTGAGGACGGGGCAAAGGTATCGATCAGCCACTGCTGGTATTCCTCCCAGGTGACCTCTTTCTTCTCTCCGCTTCCGCCGCCGCAGCCCGCGAGCGCCGCCAGCAGAAGGACCGCCGCGAGGACGATCGCGATCGTCTTTTTCATGATTCTTCCCTCTTTCAAGTTATTTGTTCCAGCGGAACTTGCCTTGATTATACCAGAGAAGTATTAAACGAACGTAAAAAAACGGCGGAAAAGTCCGTTTGATCCGCTCGATGCGATATAATATCAAGACCCGTCAGGCAGAGGTCGTCTCT